>NZ_CAWPQZ010000015.1:0-82318 GCF_963889785.1 Vibrio sp. S12_S33
TTTACACAAAAGAATGACCAAGGGAAAAGCATGTTGTGGGCAAAAGGTTCACTCAACGGATTGAGCGAACCAATCTAACCCTGCGTTCCAGATTAAAACGTTTAGTACGTAGAACAATCGGTTTTTCCAAATCGGAGAAGATGCACGATAAGGTGATCGGAACATTCATTGAACGAGAATTCTATCTTTGAATCAACCGATTGGAGTCACGACCCTATTTTTGCGAATCGGTTATTCAAACACTATTCACTCAACCAGTAATACCCGCTGAACAAAAACCAAATCCGCTAAGTCGGAGATAGGTGGTGGTACTAAAATTGGTTGCACAAGGCTGTAGTAGCAAGAAGGTAGCTTCGCTTTTGAATATCAGTTACCGAACCGTTGAAACTCACCGACAGAATATCAAACATAAATTGGACATTCACTCAACCGCTGAGCTAGCAAAATACGCAGTGCAAAAAGGAATATTAGAATAACCGCCTAACAGGTGGTGCTGCGCGGTTGCTACTCTTCTTTGGTGATACTACCTATTTCAAGCATTGGTGCTACGTCGATGTTTTCAGCATTCATCATCGAAGATAAACGTTGCACAGATGAAAGCAGTAGGCTCTGTTCCCATTCTGCAAGTTGTCTAAATTGATCAACAAAGCTTTCTTGTAATGGCTGCGGTGCTTTTGCTAGCAATGCTTTTCCGGCTTCCGTGAGATGAGCATGCACTTTACGTTTGTCAGTATTGCTGCGAATTCTTTGCACGTAACCGTTACGCTCAAGTCTATCCAAGATAGTGGTCGCTGTTGCTTGGCTCATGTTGGTGTGATTAGACAAGGTTCTAATGGTCACTTCACCGAGATCTTCAATTGAGCGCATTAAAATGAGCTGAGGGCCTGTCAGTCCAGCATCTTTACTTAGTTTTTTCGAATGCAGATCGATTGCACGGATGATCTGTCGGATTGAGACTAAAACTTCTTCGTGTTTTTCCAAAATCACTACCCAAAAATGAATGTTATTAATAAGTCGCGACGATACCGCAGTTCTCCATGCTTTAAAAGTACTGTGAGCAAGGTTTATTACGCAAAATATAATCTAAAAATCAATTGTGACGTAAAATTATTAGTGTTCAAAGTATTTTTGTGGTGCGCAAGTTAGATGTTAGTGCGATTTTTGTCCGTTCAGTCTGGTTTTTTGGTTAATTTTGTTTAAATAATGACCGTTGTGTGGATTTTGTCGATGAGGGTGGTAGAGTGGGCAATAAAATTAAAAATGAAATTGCTATGTGCACGAAGTTATTTCTGATTTTAAAAATGGAAATTGTTTCGTTCTCATGGTTATTGAGTTCCACTGAAAATCATTTTTTAGAGAGGGAAAATGACAAAAGGTATTGATAAATACAGTATCGATAGTACTGACTATACGGTCGGACAAGATAATGTTCAAAAATGGGGTTTCGATGTACATAACCCTGTTTTTGGTTGGAGTGCTGGCTTAATTGCATTGTTTTTAATTGCAACACTGTTGGTTGAGCCGGAAGCGGCTAAGGCTGCGCTTGATGGTGTTAAGTGGCAAATTATCGGCACATTCGATTGGTTGTTTATCTGGTCGGGCAACATTTTTGTCGTGTTTTGCTTAGCTTTGATCGTCTCACCATTTGGTAAAATCCGTTTGGGCGGCCAAGATGCAGCGGCTGATTATTCATTTATTTCATGGCTTTCAATGCTGTTTGCTGCGGGAATGGGTATTGGCCTTATGTTTTGGAGTGTTGCAGAACCAGCGGCTTATTTTACTGGGTGGTACGAAACGCCATTGGGTGTTGAGGCAAATACACCAGAAGCGGCAAAGTTGGCCTTGGGTGCTACCATGTATCACTGGGGGCTTCATCCATGGGCCATTTATGGCGTGGTGGCGTTATCATTAGCTTTCTTTGCCTACAATAAAGGCTTGCCTCTATCTATTCGTTCTATTTTCTATCCTTTGCTTGGTGATCGCGCTTGGGGTTGGGCTGGGCACGTAATCGATATTCTTGCGGTGCTTGCAACCTTGTTTGGTCTAGCGACATCGCTTGGCCTTGGTGCGCAACAAGCGGCTAGTGGTATTCACCATGTATTTGGTATTGATGCAGGCATGGGGCTACAAATTACCGTTATCACCGTTGTTACCTTGCTAGCTGTTGTGTCTGTTGTGCGGGGTATTGATGGTGGTGTGAAAGTCATCAGTAACATCAATATGATCATCGCGTTTTTGTTACTACTCTTGGTGGCGCTGATTGGCTACGCGGTCACCTTTGCTTCAATTCCGACAACACTCATGGCGTACATTGAAAATATAATCCCATTAAGTAACCCTCATGGGCGTACTGATGAAGCGTGGTTCCAAGGCTGGACAGTCTTTTACTGGGCTTGGTGGATTTCATGGTCACCATTTGTCGGAATGTTTATTGCGCGTGTTTCAAAAGGTCGTACTATCCGTGAATTCATGACGGCGGTATTGCTGGTACCAACATCGGTAACGTTAATTTGGATGTCAGTATTTGGTGGCCTGGCAATTGATCAAATTATTAATAATGTTGGTGAATTGGGTGCAAACGGTTTAACTGAAGTGCCGCTAGCAATGTTCCAAATGTTTGATGCACTACCGTATGGCAATGCGTTATCGATCATTGCTGTTGTATTAGTCTTGGTGTTCTTTATTACCTCATCCGACTCTGGTTCTTTGGTTATCGATAGTATTACTGCTGGCGGTAAGATAGACGCACCAGTGTTACAGCGCATTTTCTGGGCTCTGATGGAAGGTGCGATTGCGATCGCGCTACTTTGGATTGGTGGTTCGAATGCCATTCAAGCCCTGCAAGCAGCAGCCATATCAACGGCATTACCATTCACCATTGTGCTGCTGTTAATGTGTGTTAGTTTGATTTTAGGTATGCGGACTGAAAAAATTAAATAGCATTAATAACTGATTGAAAGGGCGACGTTATGTCGCCCTTTTTGTTTGCTGAAAAATTGACGCTTGTCATTGGATTATCTTTTTGAAAACATTAATAAAAGCAATTGGTTATCTTGATACAAAAAACTATATTTAGTTCGTGCATGTACTGAGGAAAGTAGTTAACATTTGGCACCTTTTCTGTTCCCAAAATTTTGAAAATTCATGAAATTGACCCTTAAACAAAAGCTGATAGGTGCTAGTCTTTCTGCCGTCGTCGTTATGGCGAGCGCATTGACTTGGCTATCTGCAGACCAACTATTTGAACAAACTCAAAATGGCGTATATTCACGTGCAGCAAGTCTTTCAGCCGTGGCGGCGGAAGGTATTTCTGAGTGGATAGTCGTTCGTAAGGATATCTCATCAGCCTTTAACGATTACACCTCGCAAGACGACGTGGTACCGTTTTTACAACAAGCGCGTAAAGCGGGTGGTTTTGATGACATCTTCTTTGGCACTCCCAAAGGTGATATGTACCGCTCTCATCCTGAGCGCAATCGTGCTGACTATGACCCTCGCCAGCGACCTTGGTATAAAGATGCCTCTTCGGCTGGTAAACAAATTATTACCACTGCATACCAAGATGCTATCACCAATGCGTTATTAGTGACTATTGCTGAACCTGTACGTATAAATGATCAGTTTGCCGGTGTTGTTGGTGCTGATGTCCTGATTGACCAACTGATTAATGATGTGATCAGTTTGGATGCTGGCAAAAATGCTTATGCGATGTTAATCGATGCTCAGAACGGGACATTCCTCGCACATCCCGATAAAAACTACTTGCTGAAGCCTGTCTCATCACTTTCCAAAACATTGCAGATGAGCATGATTGAGCAAGCCATGTTATCTGCAACAATTGAAGAGATCACAATTAAAGGCCAGAACAAGCTGTTTTATTTTGCGAAAGTCCCACAAACAGATTGGATTTTTGCCATTGAAATGGATCGTGCAACCGAAGAAGCCGCTCATACCTCTTTGCTTCAAGATCTGATTATTACCGCGTTCATGATTACCATTGTTGTCATTGTTCTTGTGTCATGGTTAGTGAGTTTCTTATTCCGAGACCTAGGCCGTGTATCAAAAGCATTGGAAGAAATAGCTTCTGGCGAAGGTGATTTGACTCAGCGTCTTGAACCTCGAAGTGATGATGAAGTAGGGCAATTGGCCCATAACTTCAATACATTTGTCGGTAATATGCATACTATGGTGTCAACGCTAAGTTTGATTTCTGCTGCATTGTCAGAACAGTCAAAGCAGACCGCTTCACAAGCAGAAGAGCGTAGTTCACGCATTCGCTTGCAACAAGACGAAATTAATATGGTGGCGACTGCCATCAATGAAATGGCCGCAGCCACTCAAGAAATTGCCGGTAATGCTGACCATACTGCACAGAATGCGGGAGAAGCCGTAACCGCCTGTGTGCACGGTTCTGACCAAGTGTCTCAAACACAAGGTTCAATTCAGAATTTAGCGCAAGAGGTACAAGTGGCCACCGATGTGATTCAAGAACTTGAAGCACATGGTAAGCACATTAATACCATCTTGGCGACGATTCAGAATATTGCAGAGCAAACTAACTTACTCGCATTGAATGCAGCGATTGAAGCGGCTCGTGCAGGTGAACAGGGACGTGGATTTGCAGTCGTTGCCGACGAAGTGCGCGTACTTAGTCAACGTACTCATGCATCGACAAAAGAAATCCAGCAAATGATTGAAACCCTACAATTAACCACGGGTAAAGCTGTCGGTATTATGGATGACAGCCGTATGCTTGCAGGTACCAGTGTCGATGATGCCAATGCGGCTTCGGCAAGCTTAACGCAGATTCATGAGTCAGTTGAACGTATTAGTGATATGGCGACACAGATTGCCTCGGCCGCAGAAGAGCAAGCGTCTGTAACTTCTGAGATCACTCGTAATACCGAAGGGATTCGTGATGTCTCTAATGACTTAGCTCTAGAAGCGCACAGCGCGGCAGAGCAAGCGGCTCAGCTGTCAGAATTATCTCATGAATTAGAAAATGAGATCCGCCGCTTTAAGTTATAGCATTCAAATGGGTTGGCATTATAACCTATTGATTAAAATCTAAAAAAAAGGAACTTTCGGGTTCCTTTTTTAGTTTGTTATTGACTGCGATTGTTATTATAACCAAAACTCTTTTATGCTTTGCTTAGCATTAAAATGGTGCGCGATTTGGGCCTGAAATAATTCAGCGGTTGCAATCGCATCTGTTAAGGCATGATGCGGGGTATAAGCTGGTAAACCATATCTGATCCGTGATTGGCCTAAACGGACTGATTGTGGTGATTTACCTTTCAATTTATTCATCAGCCCTCCGTATAACCGCTTCTGAATATCTGTTTCAAGTTGTAATGTGTCAATCACAGGGAACTCAATCCCTTCCTGAATTCGTATCTTTAACGCCTGATCGAGAAAACGGCGTTCAATGTGACGGTAGTGAACCACCACAATACGCCCAGCTAGCGCATTAAGAACGGGTTCAATGACCTCTGAAAGATCCGGAGCATCTAAAATATCATTATGAGTGATGCCATGAATAACAACGGAATTCTCTTTTAATATTTGGCGAGGTCTAACAATCCAATGCTGGGCACGATTAATGAATATTCGATTCAGTGTAAAAGGCACGACTCCAATAGTGATAATGTCATCAGTGCTCGCATTTAACCCTGTGGTTTCAAAATCAAGGGCAACAAACTCGATTTCATCTAAAGGGGTATCACCAATGACTAACGCCTTCGAGTAAAATGCTTTCAGTAGAGGGTGTTTCGCCAAATCATGCTTATTGGCATATTTATTGGTCCAGTCAATACTCGGTTTCTGAAACAGTTGTTTAATCATTGCGGTCACTTAAATTTATTACTGGCTTGATAACGGTACTTCAGAAAATTCTGTGCATTACTGAGTATTTGGAAAGCATCTTTTAAGTTACGTCTTTCAAAATCAGACAAATTCTCAGGTTCAATATTGTTATCGGGTTCAATAGCTTGTTCTACATCAACGGCTTGGTGACGGATTCGAACCATAGAGACAAACTCCATCGCATCTTTTAAATCTTGAGCTCGGCCTTTTGGTAAAATGCCAGCATCGATAATGTCATCTAAACGCTCAAAAGAATTGGTAGAACGAGAGCCTACGGCTAAAGCATGAACTCGGATAAGGTCAGCCAGCGGGGCTGTACCACGGCGTTTTAAGTTAATGGTGTTGTTGTGACGCCCATCTTTTTCCATGACAAAGTCTTTAAAAAATCCTAATGGAGGTGTTCGATTAAGCGCATTACGAGCTAAACAGGCAAGAAAACGGTTATTTTTTCTTGCTCGACGGACAATAAACCCATTGAGTTGTTCTGCCCACTTGGTTCGACCATATACACCACATAAATCAAAGAAAATTGATGCATTAAGTAAGGCTTTAGGGTTGGGGTCATCGATCCAATCGGCAAAGCACTCTTCCCATTGTGCACGGGTCATGCGCCACATTGGGTTGCTGGCCATAATGTCACCAGTGCAATAACTGTAACCACATTGGTCTAAGCTATCGCAGACAAATTTAGCCAGTGCTTCGAAGTATGCGCCATGTTTTTTCTCATCATAACTATCATCTAAGATCATTGCATTATCTTGATCTGTGACGATTAATTGTTCATCGCGTCCCATTGAACCTAAAGCGAGGAAGCAATAAGGAATAGGGGGAGATCCTATGTTCTCTTCGGCTAATTCGATAATACGCTGCTTAAAGCTACGTCCTATGACCGACATGGCTGTTCCTACCATGTGAGAATTCGCATCCTCATTTACTAATCGAACAAAACTGTCTTTGACTTGATTGGACAGCGCTGCTAACTCTTCTACATTTTGTTGTTGGAAGATTCGGCTGACGAGCAGCAGTGAGTTTTGTGATTCGTAGCGGACGATATCAGTTGCTTCAATAATTCCTATCGGTTTTTTTTCTTTTAAAATGGGTAAATGATGTACGTTATAGCGAAGCATGGTTAGCATGGCCTCGTAAACGTAGGCATTGTGATCCAGCGAAACAACTTCTACCGTCATGACGTCTGTGACCTGTTTACTTGGATCAACGCCAACCGCCAATACGCGTGTACATAAATCACGGTCAGTCAAAATACCGACCACAGGGCTCGCATCTTCTTCGTTGTCTTCAAAAATATCTGGGTCGATAACCAATAAGGAGGAGATATTTTCCTCAGCCATCTTGATCGCCGCGTTTTGTATCGTCTCCGTTTTATAAACGAATGGTGCTTCACGAGTCAGTAGGGTTTTCACTTTCGATGTGGTGAGATCATTTTGATCTGATTTGCTTGATATAGCTTGACGTAGTCGAGCATTATCTTCTACTTCGACAAAGTCGGCGAAGCTATCATGGTTATCATATAAGTCTTGAAAGATATTCTCAGGAATGCAGTAGACCAATGTATCTTCAATGGCAGTGACGGGAAAGCGAACTCGGTTATTGGTTAATAGCCCCATCTGTCCAAATAACCCACCTTCAGTTAAGCGATTGTAAAGCTCACCTTTACGACGATAGACTTCAACGACGCCACTACGAATTAAGTACAAATCTTGAATGTGATCGCCAAAATGAATAATGGGAGTGCCTTGACGAAAGTAGGATATTTCGACGTGTTGTGTCACATCGACTAGGGTCTCTTCAGGAAGTTCATTGAAGGGGGGATATTGAGCAAGGAAGTTTTTTATTTCTATTAATTCGGCTTCCATCGTGGCTTCCTTTTAGCTTAAAAATTCAAAATGTTATGTTACATGAATTCACAAGCAATTGCAGGGCGAGGGAAGGCTCGTTCTTTAAAGATGAAAGTTTCATCAATGATGTAAAGAAAAATAGCCGACATTGAGCCGGCTATTTCCTATTTTTATGGGTGGTTATAAAACAGCAGCGATGCCTTTACATAATGGCCCCATGTTAGATTTCGTCATGCCAGCAACGCTGATTCGACCAGAGCCGACAATATAAATAGCAAACTCATCTTTCAGGCGAGTGACTTTGTCTTTGCTTAGGCCAGAGAAAGAGAACATGCCATTTTGGCGTTCAATAAAACTAAAATCTGCCTCTACACCTTCAGCTTTCAACGTAGCAACAAATAGCTCACGCATTTCTTGAATACGGACACGCATTTCAGCGACTTCTTGTTCCCATTCTGTACGCAATTCCGCGTTATTTAGAATGTGCGTTACCACTGCAGCACCATGCGCAGGTGGGTTTGAGTAAATAGAGCGGATAATGGCTTTAACTTGAGAAAAGGCAGTGGTCACGGTTTCTGTCGATGCTGCGACGATAGTGAATGCGCCTACACGTTCATTGTATAAGCCAAAGTTTTTAGAGAATGAACTCGCAACTAAGATCTCTTTGTTGTATTTGGCAAAAGTACGTAGGCCTTGTGCATCCTCTTCTACGCCTTTAGCAAAGCCTTGATAAGCGAAGTCAAACAGCGGCAGTAGTCCTTTCTCTGCAATCAGTTTAGCTAATGCTTCCCACTCTTCAGCGGTTGGATCGATGCCTGTTGGGTTATGACAGCAGCCGTGTAGTAAGACGATATCTCCCGTTTGAGCTTGAGCAAGATCAGCCAGCATAGCAGCGAAATCTTTATCTTTTGCTTCAGCGTTGTAGTAAGAGTATTGCGCTGTTTCTAGACCCGCGGCATTAAACACCCCATGATGGTTAGCCCATGTTGGATTACTGATCCAAATTTTCACATCACCCAGTTGACGTTTAATGAATTCGCCAGCCACACGCAATGCACCTGTACCACCTGGAGCTTGAGCTGTTTTTGCTAACTTTTGAGTGACAATGTCAGACTCAGTGCCAAAAAGCAGTTTTTGCACAGCAAGGCCGTATTCAGCCGTACCTTCAATTGTGAGGTAAGATTTTGTTTTCTCAGACTCAAGTAGTGCCGCTTCTGCTTTTTTTACTGTAGCAAGAATTGGGGTTTCACCAGCTTCATTTTTGTAGATCCCAACGCCAAGGTTAATTTTCTCTGCGCGAGGGTCTTTTTTGAACTCTTCAGTTAAGCCAAGAATAGGGTCAGCCGGGGCTGCGACAACTTTTTCAAACATAACGCTCATCCATGTAAAGTATAAGAAAGGGGTCTAATAAGGTAGAAATTAACGTATTTATACCTTTATGAAATATCTGTGACAACCGCGTAAAAGAGAAAAATTAAAAATAATTTGATTTGGCAATGAATCGTTAGAAAAAAGGCCATTTATTTAAAAGAAAACCCCAATCGGCTGGCGATTGAGGTCTAGAATTTTAGAAAATATTTGATCTGGCGCTGATGCTAGTCGTTATTTTTTCAGTTCTATTTCCGACTCTATGGCTTGTGTTTCAATGTCAGGGTGTTTTGCTAATTTGTCCGCAGCCCATTGATTGAAATGCTTTAAAATAGCAGAGACAGCGTGCGTTTGATTCACTTTTTCGCCTTCTTTCACTTCCAGCGCTTGTTTGGGATGAAGCCCGGTCGCATCCTCGGCAATATGCAGCCAATCAGGGTGCCAATAATAAGGCTGACCGGAGGGAGTTGTCCAACTATGTACACCGTTAGATTGACCTTTGTATTGCAAGTTTTCTGCTTCTATTTTTTTCATTATTTATCTCTCTAAGCGTTAATACTGACCTAATGAGGATTATAGCGTGAGCATCCTCAAGATATCATGAGTCAATGTAGCAGAGGTTATTGAAATTAATGTGATTTAAGTCTTATTAATGGTGAGATATGGCAAGGCAATTAAGTATGATGGCAAAATCTGAGAGCTAAGCCATTCAATATAATGTTTTTTTAAAAAAAAGCTAAAGTAGTCTACCTATACTTATTAAATATTTGGTAGCTATACCCTTCCTATTTGAAGTTGTTTGGGTATAGGTTCAACACCAGTATATCTATAGTATTAAATAATAAATTACACAAAAAGCCTCCATGGCTGGAGGCTTTCTAAATCGATAGTGTGCAATAGTGTTTAGAAGTTTGCTGAACGTGGTGTGCGTGGGAATGGAATTACGTCACGAACGTTACCCATGCCTGTTACGTATGACACCAAACGCTCGAATCCTAAACCAAAGCCAGCATGTGGAACTGTGCCGTAGCGACGTAAATCACGGTACCAGTTCATGTGTTCAGGGTCGATACCCATCTCGATCATGCGAGCATCAAGCACATCCAAGCGTTCTTCACGTTGAGAACCACCAATAATCTCACCGATACCCGGCGCTAGAACATCCATCGCTGCCACTGTTTTACCATCTTCATTGAGACGCATGTAAAACGCTTTGATATCTTTTGGATAGTTCTTAACGATAACTGGTGCTTTGAAATGTTCTTCTGCAAGGAAGCGTTCGTGTTCTGAAGAAAGGTCGATACCCCATTCCACGTCAAATTCAAACTTACGGCCAGAATCGAGTAGGATTTGAATTGCATCTGTGTAATCAACTTGGGCAAAATCTGACTTCACGAATTGCTCAAGACGCGTAATCGCTTCTTTATCAATGCGTGATGCAAAGAATTCAAGGTCATCACGACGCTCTTCTAATACCGCTTTAAACACATATTTCAACATGTCTTCGGCTAATTTTGCAACATCGTTTAGATCTGCAAATGCCAATTCAGGTTCAACCATCCAAAACTCAGCCAGATGACGGCTTGTATTTGAGTTTTCAGCACGGAAAGTAGGGCCAAAAGTATAAACTTTACTTAATGCACAAGCGTAAGCTTCGGCGTTTAACTGGCCAGATACGGTTAGGAATGTCTCTTTACCAAAGAAATCTTCGTTGTAATCAACATTGCCTTTGTCATCTAGAGGAAGGTTTGCGTGATCTAATGTTGATACGCGGAACATTTCACCTGCACCTTCAGCATCGGATGCTGTAATCAGTGGTGCCGACATCCAGAAGTAACCTTGTTCATGATAGAAGCGGTGGATTGCTTGAGACAGACAGTTACGTACACGAGCTACAGCACCAATAACGTTAGTGCGTGGGCGTAGGTGTGCAACTTCACGGAGATATTCAATCGAGTGACGAGTTTTTGCCATTGGATAAGTATCGGCATCTTCAACCCAACCAACGACTTTTACCTCAGTCGCTGCTAGCTCAAAATCTTGACCAGAAGCAGGGGACTCAACAATCTTGCCAGTTACTTCAACAGAGCAGCCAGTGGTTAGCTTTAATACTTCGTCTTCGTAATTATTAAGATTATTAGGGACCACGGCCTGAATCGGGTCGAAACAAGAGCCGTCATAAATGGCAAGAAAAGAGATTCCAGCTTTGGAATCACGACGTGAGCGAATCCAGCCACGGACAGTGACTTCACTGTCAACCGCTAGCTTACCGTTCAATACGTCTGTTACAGGCGCGTAAGTCATGTTAGGTATAGTCTCCATTGAGGTAAAAACTCAACCCAACATTCAAACGTGTTTTCGCTTCAATAAGTGAACAAAAAACAAGCTAAACATTGGGTTGCTTATTACTTTTTTAATTCAATGGCACATATTACCTGTCAATTCGCTAGCATCAACCTTTATTGTCGATTAGACGAAGAATTCTTCGCTGAAAGGGTAAATTGATTCATTAATGTTTCTAAATGCTGTGAAAGCTGTTCTAAATCAACACTGATCTCGCGAGTTTGTGTGGCCGATTGAGAGGTATCGTCGGCATGGCGTGTGATAATTTCAATTTTGCCTTGTACGTCTTGGCTAACTTGTGTGGTTGTTCGAGTCTGTTCTTGAATCGAAGTTGCGTGAACCAGTACTTGTTTCATCTCTGCAACGACATTTGTCATAGTGGAAGAGAGTTCTTCGACTTCGGTTGAGCGTTTATGCGCTTGTGAGCAGACAGAATCAACCGATGAAAGGGAGGCGTCACTGTTATGTTTAAATTGTGCGATAATTTGCTCGATACTCCCTGTCGCTTCTGCAGTTAGTGAGGCGAGTTGACGTACTTCATCGGCAACGACCGCGAACCCACGCCCTTGCTCCCCAGCACGAGCAGCTTCAATTGTTGCATTGAGAGCCAGTAAATTGGTTTGCTCTGCGATGCCTTTAATGGTTTCGAGAATTGAGGAAACTTGTCCTGTTTGACCGTTTAGCTCAGATATTTTGTGCTTAACGGATTCGATATCACCAACTAGCCCTTTGATGTATTCACTTGCCACATGAGCTTGTTGAGCACTTTGCTGCGCGACACTCGCAGTGTGTTTAATTAATGTTGATGCATCGATAGTTGCTTGTTCAACTTGTTGCTGTTGAGATTGCATTTCCTCAATGTTGATTTGTACATCAGAGGTTTCACGTTGTTGGTTATCTGCTGCTTGGTCGGTGACTTGTGCTACATCTGTCAATTTATTTGCAGACTCTGCGAGCGAATGGGAGGTGTCTTGCACTTTGACTAAGCTGTCGGAAACGGTATCCATCAGGGAATTAATTGATTGGGCAAGTTGACCGAGTTCATCTGTTCTATCGCTGCTTAAACGTTGAGACAAGTCTTTACTTTTACTCACGCTACACATGAATCGTGACGTTTTTTGGATAGGCCGTACAATTATTTTTCGGATCAGGGCGAGGGTAATGATAAAACCAACAAAAGCGATAGAGGCCATGATACCAACTGCGATAACGGTATGCTTGCTCATCATCTGGTTGACATGGCTTAAGTTATATTCAAGACGAATGGCACCTAACACCGTGCCTTCTTCAGCCATATGGCAGGCAACACAGTTGGTTCCCCGGTAATCGCTGCTTGACTTCATTGGTAGCGCGACGACTAATCCTTTACCCCAATCGGCGCTAATTGGTTCTATGATGGTTTCGCCGCTGAGTGCACGTCTATCAATATCATCAAGTGGTTTTTGGTTTTCTTGTCCAGGTCCGTAGAGTTTGCTTACTGCGTCCGCGCGTAATACTCGGACTTGTTCAATGCCGTCTTGCGCTAAGGCTTTTTGGCGCAAGGTTTCTTTTTGTGCCATAGTCCCTGTGAGCATCATCATATTAAGGCTATCAAAATAGTTGCTGGCTTTATCATGCAGTTGTTCACTGAGCACTGAATTGAGCAGATCCCGTTGTTGGGTATATTGATAAGTCGTTGATACGGCCAATACAACCGCAAAAACAGAGATGAGGGTTAAGAGTAATTTAGATGTTATTGTTGAGTTCATGATAATTTTATAGTTATAAGTTAAAGGCAATGTAAATATAGCGTTAATTGCAACTACTGCAAAAGTAGTAGTTTAGGGAGTGTGACCTTAGACAAATTATGGTTTTTGTATCTGCGATATTACACTTCTCTAATCAAACTTTTGACATTAAAGCAATTTTTTTGGCAGCTAACATGAAATAACCATTTTAAGGTTCAGTTTTAACCGTTTTGCTGGAGATTAATATTGAGGTGAACTTGTGTCATTAGGCCTTATTACTTAGTATTGCGTGTCTTTCTAAAGCCAGAGAATCAAGATGAAAACAGAATTATATAAAGAGTTTATGTTTGAAGCAGCTCATCATTTACCACATGTACCTAAAGGACATAAATGTGGTCGCTTGCACGGACACTCTTTCTTAGTTCGTCTGTATGTAGAAGGGGAGGTCAACCCGTATACAGGATGGGTTGTTGACTTTGCGGAAATAAAAGCCGCATTTAAGCCTATTTATGATCGTTTGGATCACTATTACTTGAACGATATCGAAGGACTCGAGAATCCAACCAGCGAAGTTTTAGCACAATGGATTTGGCAACAATTGAAACCCGCACTCCCACTATTGAGCAAGGTAGAGATTAAAGAGACATGCACCGCCGGTTGTATTTATAAAGGCGAAGTATAGGGTTAGATAGAAAAGCGAAGCAGGAACTTCGCTTTTTTGTATATTGAGTTTTATGGGCTTCAGCTACTATTACCAAATGATGTCACGGTGAAATAAAAACCATCAATTATGAAATAGATAGGTCAGTTACCCCAGATCTGGTTTACATATTCAGGATGGTCGATATATGGATTCCGGTTCCCTTGAAATTGATAAATTGCCTCATTACGCTCGTGTTCTTTAGCGCTCACGGGATCTTCTTGGTGCCAACGTTTTAGCATCGTCAGTAGCCAAGGTTCAAATACCGTTGTACTACTACCATCAAGCACTGCATCAGAGTTAATGCTATTTTCTTGCCAATTACTGACTATGTTTTCATAGCGGGTCGCCATATAAAAATAAGCTCGTGCAAAATCGCCTTTAAATTCGTCAATTGGTTCAAACACTGTTCCATTATACCCTAAAGAACTGCTCGCGGTTCCGAGTTTAGAGCCGTTGCTAGAGACATAAGTGCTATTGCCGACTTCACCGAATGGCCAGTTACTGCGTTTTGAGTTGACAAAACCATCAGTGGCAAACAAATGATGGCCATCTGAATACATCGGTTCAACTGCACCGCCAAACCAGCTTTTAGGAAACGAATGTTCTCTGTTATAGCAATCACCCTCTTGCTTATACTGACCACATTGATCGCTGACTTTGGTAAAGTTAACATCATCATTGCTTGCAGGCTTTTCAGAATAGACATCCAAAATTGAACCATCATTTTCATAGTAGTTGTCTAGATCTGCATCTTTTACTAATGTCCAAATTGCTGAATAACCGCGACTATTATGATTATTAATGATGTTGTATAAGGCGCTTTTTAATTCAAAACCAGTCTTTCCTGCTGCTGCTTGATAATAGTCAGTGCTTGGCGAGAGGGATGGTTCGCTAAGTGAGAAGTTATTCGATTGCTTGTATTGGAACTGCCCACCAGATGATAGTGTTTGTTGTCCATTGACTAAAGAATAAGAACCGTTTCCAAAACTACAGCAGATGCCATCGCCATGGCTGTCGTTGATCGTGAATGTGTATTCACCATCAGCTAAGCATATGTTTTGGTTATAAGTCGTGGAATTACTGTAACCATTACCTGAATAAACAACTTTAGATTGACTATTTATTATTTCCCAGGAGGTTTCCGCCGCATACTGGTCAGTGGTTAAATTGAGAGTGAGGTCGTGATCACCGCAAATGTTAGTTGGGGGTGTCATTGTGCTACTGCTCGGCTGAAAGTTATCAATATATATGAGTTCGGAGCCGTCAAACCCAGTCATATCATAAAAACGTAGCCCAACTTGAATGTCTTTAGTACTGGTTGCGATGTAGTTATGGGTGAGCGTCTGCCACTGATTCGTTTTTTGTGGTTCAGAGTAACCTTGGTAACCATCAACAATTAAGCGTGCTTGTAGGTGACCTTCTGTGTGATAAATGGAAACTGAAAATGGGTAGCTTTTACCTTGTTCAACACTAAGGGTCTGTAGCAAATCTGTATTGCTTTGTATTGTCGTATTAACGGTGACTTGTGCGGAAAGTCCGCCGTTACTGATTTGTGTACTAGATGGAGTAATGGAAATACCAGAATCTATGGTGGTCCAGTCCGTTGGCGTATTACCGACCCACTGTTCAAAATCACCATTTTGTACCTGAGCGTAAGACAGAGGAGTGCACAGAAGCGTGAGTAAGGTAAGGTTTGTTATTTTTATGGTCATAATTTTCTCATTGGATTTTTAAATCACAATCAAGATAACTATTTATCAAGCTTATAAATTATAGCTACATCTCATTTTGGCGTGTCATGCTTGGAATATCTCACAATTTTATGCGGGAGATCTCACGTTTGATATTCTGTAGTCAGCGAAAAATGCTTGATAAAAGGAAGCCCAAGCATTTCGGCTTGGGCTTCTGGCATCTATGTGGGCTTAGTTAGCACACAACTTTAATTGCCAAACCACCTTGTGAGGTTTCACGGTATTTAGCATTCATGTCTTTACCGGTTTCCAGCATCGTCTCGATAACTTTATCAAGTGAGACTCGGGGGGCTGAAGAACGACGAAGCGCCATACGTGTTGAGTTAATAGACTTAACTGCAGCAATACCATTACGTTCAATACAAGGGACTTGCACTTGACCTGCAACAGGGTCACAGGTTAGGCCAAGGTTATGTTCCATTGCAATTTCTGCTGCCATACATACTTGCTCAGGGCTACCGCCCATCAGCTCAGCAAGACCTGCTGCTGCCATAGAACATGCCACACCCACTTCACCCTGACAGCCCACTTCCGCTCCAGAAATTGAAGCATTACGCTTGTATAGACCACCGATAGCGCCTGAAGCGGCGAAGTAACGGATGTAATCTTTCTCGGTAACAGTTTGAATGAATTTATCGTAATACGCTAAAACGGCAGGGATAATGCCACAAGCACCATTGGTTGGCGCTGTTACGACACGACCACCCGCTGCATTTTCTTCATTGACTGCAAAGGCGTACATATTAACCCAGTCAACAACCGCCATTGGATCGTTGGTTGTTTTTTCTGACGTCATTAATTGTTGACGAAGCACAGCGGCACGACGAGGAACGCGCAGAGGACCAGGCAAAATTCCTTCCGTATTCATACCACGATCCATACACTCGCGCATGGTTTTCCAAATGTTAGCAAAATAGGTGCGAACTTCTTCATCAGAGTGCAATGCTTTTTCATTCGCCATGACCAGAGTGCTGATGGAAAGACCATTGTCCTTACATTGGTTCATCAGTTCTTCAGCACTGGTAAACACATACGGAACTTTGATTGGGTTTTCTTTCTCTTTACCAAAATTCTCTTCATCAACGATGAAACCACCACCGATCGAGTAATAAGTTTTCGAGTAAGCCACTTCGTCATCAATCCACGCGTGGATCTGCATACCATTTTCATGCAAAGACAAGTTAGTTTTGTGGAAATTCATTCCACCATCTTTAGGAAATGATACGGTGTGGCAATGCATGCCAACAGGAAGGCGCTCTGTTTCTTCAACACGAGCAATAAAGCTTGGAATTGCATCTATATCGACTTTCTCAGGGGTATTACCAGCAAGACCCATGATGATAGCAATATCGGTGTGGTGACCTTTCCCTGTCAGTGATAATGAACCATAAACGTCCACGGTGATTTTAGTGATGTCGCGCAATTTTCCCATTGAACGTAAATCATCAATAAATTCTTTACCCGCTTTCATTGGTCCCACTGTGTGTGAGCTTGAAGGACCAACACCGATTTTATAGATATCAAATACACTAATCATATCGATTACCTCAAAAGTAAGCCCCCCTATCAAAGAGGGAGGCTTCTTATTATTGTTATATTCTGTATTCAGTTATCAAAGTCATTGTCTTCAGTAGTCGAAGCCAATACATCAGATTAAAGAGCGCCGTAGATTACAGAACTAATCGCAGCAAGACCACAGATAGTTGTGAAAATCTGTACTGGTGCTGAAGTCTTGTACTTAGCCATTGCTGGAACTTTATGCATAGCAAAGATAGGCAATAGGAATAAGATACCAGCGATCATTGGTGCACCCATGGTTTCGATCATGCCAAGGATACTTGGGTTAACAATAGCTACAACCCATGTTGTCAACACGATGAAAATCAGTGACATTTTTTCAATTTTGCTAACAGAACTATTAGAGCGAGACTTAATCAAACCAACTAGACCTTCATGAGCACCTAGGAAGTGACCAAAGTAGCTTGATGTGATTGCCGCGAAAGCAACGAGAGGACCCATATAAGAAATCATTGGAGACTCGTGGATGTTCGCTAAGTAAGAAAGAACAGATATGTTTTGTTCTTTTGCTAAAGCTAATTGCTCTGGTGATAGAGAAAGAACCACTGAGAACACGAAGAACATCACAAAGCCCATCAGCATCATTGCAGCACCACCAGTGATCATGTCAGTTTTTTTCGCTGCATTGTCACCGTATTGCAGACGTTGTTCTTTAGAGAACTGACTGATAATTGGACTGTGGTTGAAAGAAAACACGATGATTGGAATTGCTAACCAAACAATAGTTGGCATTGCAGACCAGTCAGGTGTGACTTCGATCATTGAAGTGTTCCATTCTGGAATCAGGTAGAACGATAGTGCTAATAAAATCAACACCAATGGATAGACCATGGCTGATGTTGCTTTTAGCATCAACTCTTTACCAAATACTACGCCTGCAGTCATAGCAGCAATCAGCGCACCAGACAGCAGCCAACGAGGAATCGATTCCATGCCGACTTGGTTTACAAGGAAAGAATCCACAGTGTTGGTGATGCCCACACCATAGATAAGAACAATAGGGTAGATGGCGAAAAAGTAAGCGAAAGTGATAAGATTTGCGCCAGTTTTACCAAAATGTTCTTCTACTGTATCTGTGATATCTGCATCAACACTTTTTGCAGAAAGGACGAAGCGTGCTAGACCTTTATGCGCAAACCAAGTCATTGGTGCAGCAATTAGGGCTAAGATAACTAATGGCCAAAAACCACCAGCGCCAGCTTTAATTGGAAGGAAGAGTACACCAGCACCAACTGCTGTACCAAAGAGGGAAAGACACCAAGTGAAATCTTTGTAAGTCCACTTGCTAGACGATTGTGCGGCAGAAGTTGCCGTGGTTGTGTTATTCATTTTGTGTTACTCATTTTTGGGAACAGGAAATAAGTCGCGGGCATTTTGCATAATTTTCTCATAAGAAAAATAGATCTAAATCATGTAACGCTCTAGCTTATTGAATGATACATCAAAAACCAATTTTTGATCACGAAAATAGCGTGCTACATGTGAGGATTGTTAATGGGATGGATTAGTAAAAGTTATTGAAAATGATGTTTGATTAACATTTTCTCACGCTAGGAGATTGCTACTATGCCAATCGGTAAAGAAAATGTGATTGTTTGGATAAACTAATGAGTGAGATTAAGTGGGTGAAATGATATGAGTCTGTAACGCCTGAATAATTTGCGCGGTCATACCCCATATGAAATGTTGTTTATATGGGATGGCAAACACACGATGTGCTTGGTTTTTTACTTGAAACAGTCCACTGTATAATTTTGTACGGTCAAATAGATAATTAGCTGGTACTTCAAACAGTTCTTCGACCTCATTATCATCCAATTTGGCTTGATAATCTGGTTGGATAAACGCTACGACAGGTGTGACAGAAAATTTGCTGACGGTAACCAGTTCTGGCAAATGTCCCAAAATTTCGATCTGACTAGCTTTTATGCCCGTTTCTTCTTCTGCTTCTCGTATCGCGGTTTGGTATAACGAGTGATCCCATTCTTCATATTTGCCACCCGGGAAACTGATTTGGCCAGGATGATGTTTTAAATGAGCTGCGCGTTTTGTTAACACCACATGTAACCCACCATCACGCTCAACAAAACCAACCAGTACGGATGCGCGTCGTAGAGATGATGAGGAGAGGTGAGCCACTCTTTGTAGTGATTCAGCATGGTATCCCACAGGTCGATTAAGTTGAAAGCTTTGAATGAAATCGATTTTAGTTAGTTTGAACACAATTTCTCCCTTGCAAGCGATAGTAGATAACATGCACCTAAGCATAGTTATTAACACTACAATTAATCATAGGATAAAAGAGTTAGCCTGTTGATAATTTAGAATATCTGTTATTTGAAATTACGTATTTTATAGCTCATGCTTTAATTAGATTAACCCAAGGATATCGCAATGAAAGGAATTATTTTTACTGAATTTATGGAATTAGTGGAAACGAAATTTGGCCTCGAAGTATTAGATGGAGTGCTGGAACGTTCTGAGGATTCGGGGATATATACATCAGTGGGTAGCTATGATCACCGTGCGTTAGTCAAATTAATTATTGAGCTGAGTAAAATGACAGGTGCATCTGCAGAAGAGTTACAACGCGTCTTTGGTGAGTATGTTTTCAAAAATTTATATGCTTCACTTCCATCGAATGGAAGCTTGTTTCAATGTGATACTTGCTTTCAGTTCATTCGTCATGTTGAAGATTATATCCATATTGAGGTAAAAAAACTCTATCCTGAAGCAAAACCACCTAAATTTGAGTTTATGAATGAAAGCCAAACAGAGCTGATTTTCGACTATAAAAGTGCTCGTTGTATGGCGCATGTGTGCTTAGGGCTAATTGAAGGGTGTGCAGATTACTTTAATCAAAGCGTTGTGATCGAAATGCAATCGCAAAATGCTGATAGCAGTCATGTTCGTTTTACTGTGATGTTGAGTTGATGGCATTATGAGCACCGAAGGCCCATTAGAACGTAAATTATTGAGAGAAATTGCTGCTCGCAAAGAAGCTGAAAAGCTGCTTGAGCAGAAAAGTTACGACTTGTATCAATTGAACCAACAGCTTGATTTGGCGCTTAAACAACTCGAGATTAAATCATTGCGTGATTTGCGAAAATTTGAATTTGAGGAGCAGATCGACGAAACCTTGATTTATTTTGGGCGAGCCTTCTTAAGTCAAACGTTGGATGACCCGCTGCTAGCCATGTTCATCAAGCGACTTAGTGAAAGCTCAGTGATTGAATCGACCTATTTGCAATTTTCACATTCAATCTTACCTACTTTAAGTTGTCTTGAACTTGGCAACGATCAGTTAAAAACCATTGATTCTGAGCAGCACGACATTAACTGGCAACAAGATAATCTTTATGTGCCAATTATTGTTGAGCGACAGTATGTCGGTCGATTAATTTTCGAAGTGAAATTCGACAGTGTGGAAAGAGACTTCATTATTAACCAAATGGCGTTAGTGGGTGAATTACTGTGCAGTGCAATTAGTCGGCAACTGATCATGACGCGCCATATAGAATCTCGTAAGCGTGCCGAAGAATCAGAAAAATCGACCAAAGAATTTGTAGCAATGATAAACCATGAATTGCGTACCCCACTTAATGGTTTACTAGGTAGTGCAGAGTTATTAGCCGATACACCATTGAACCGAGAGCAGTGTAATTACTTAGCCAATTTAAAGCATTCAGGCGATATGCTGCGGATCATTATCAATGACTTACTTGATTTTAGTAAAATGAATGCTGGTATGATGCAACTGATCCCAACGCAGTTTCATTGGAATATTTTTGAGCAAGCACTGGTGGGTATATTAATGCCTAAAGCGCAAGAAAAACGACTCTCTTTTGTAATCGAAAAGCAAAGTGATTTTCCACAGTGGTGGGTTGGTGATGTGGAAAGACTTAAGCAGGTTCTGGTCAATTTAATTGGTAATGCAATCAAGTTTACCCACCAAGGTGAGGTACGATTAACGCTTAAATGGGTCAATAAGCACTTAAATATCACTGTCAGTGATACGGGAGTTGGTATTCCAAAGTCGGCTCATGCCAATTTATTTGATCCTTTTATGCAAGCAGATCGTTCAAGTAAACGTAATTTCGAAGGTACTGGGCTAGGACTTGCTATTTGCAAAAGCTTGGTTGAACTGATGGAAGGGGAACTTTGGTTCGAAAGTGAACAAGGTGAAGGAACCCAGTTTTTTATTACATTACCTTTGCAAATCTGCAGTGGCCAAATGTTACTTGAGTCTGTGACGCAAGCGAGTGAGTATGCAATACCGCTAAGTTCTCGATCTATTTTAGTGGTGGATGATATCCGAATGAATCAAATTATCATCAATCAAATGTTAAAAATGCTGAACATTCAACCTGATATTACTACCAACGGGGTTGAGGCTGTAGACGCGGTACAGCGTAATACCTATGACCTGATTTTTATGGATTGTCGAATGCCAGAAATGGATGGATTTGAAGCTACTCAATTGTTACGGGAAAAGGGATATTCTATACCGATTATTGCATTGACGGCAGGAACGACGTTAGAAGAGCGCGAGCGTTGTTTACAATGCGGAATGGACGATATTCTGACTAAACCATACACAGCCAACGATCTTGAACGAATGCTGATCAAATGGCTGTGCTAATGGATGGAATACACCTTAAGTAAGGATGGGTAAGATGCGACTGAGTTTATCCAATGTTTCTTGGTATTCCGCTTCCCATTGGCTATCAGCAACAATGCCACCGCCAGCCCAGACATATAGTTGGTTATTTTCTGCCACGAGAGTACGAATGGTGATGCTTGTATCCATTTGCCCATGGCGACTGATATAACCAATACTACCGCAATAGGCGCTACGGCGATGAGGCTCTAACTCTTCAATAATCTCCATTGCGCGCACTTTAGGTGCGCCAGTGATAGAACCACCGGGGAAACTGGCCCTTAATAAATCAGCCGCTGAATATTGGCTTGCGAGCTCTGCTCTAATGGTGCTAACTAAATGATGAACCGCAGGAAAGCTCTCTATATCAAATAATTTTGGCACATGCACACTTCCAGGCTTTGCGACTCGCCCGACATCATTGCGCAGTAAGTCAACGATCATCAGATTCTCTGCCTGATCTTTCTCTGCACAAGCCAGTTCGCTGGCATTTTCTGCATCTATTTTAGGGTCATGATTGCGGGGACGTGTGCCTTTAATTGGCTTGGTCTCGATGATGCCTTGTTTGACTTGCATAAATCGTTCTGGGGAAACACTAATAATGGCACATTCGGCAAGACGGATGAATGCCGAAAAAGGTGCTGAATTAACCGCCTCCAGCTTTTGGTAAGCATGCCATTCATTGCCTTGGTAAGTTGCTTGAAAACGTTGCGCGAGATTAATTTGATAGCAGTCGCCATCTAATAAATAGCGTTGAATTTGCTCAAACTTACCTTGGTATTGTTGCTCGTTCATATTTGAGCGCCATGGTGAGGTTAGCTCAAAGTTGTCGGTATTTAGTGAAGGTTGGTGGTTTAACCAATGCCAGGCGTTTTCAACATCAACACCAACAACGCAAGCTCTTTGGTTTTGATGATCAACAATGACCGCCCATTGATACAATCCAACCGCCATATCCGGTGCCGATAAATCATGTTCTGCAATGGTCGGAAGTTGTTCAACTCGTCTGCCCAAGTCATAAGCAAAATAGCCTAATGCACCACCAACAAAGGGCAAGTCTTCAGTAATTTCAATATTGGGTAAGTACTGATTCTGCAATTGGCTGATTAGCTTAAAGGGGTCAAGTTGCGAATGATACTGGTATTTTGGCTCACATATTGTAGTGCGATGACCATGAGTTGTCAGTGTAACAATCGGCTGCGCAACTATAATATCAAAGCGGCTATCGATGTGAGATGTTGAACCGGAGCGTAATAGCATTGCCCATGGGAGTTGTTCGATCTTAGAAAACAATTGATGAGCGAGATCGACATGGTAAGTCAGTGATTTGACATTAATCTTATTAATTTCGTTGTTATTCATTTGTGTAATTTGTGACAAAGAGACCGATCACTACATGGCGTGTTGAGGAAAGCAAGAGTATCATAAAAAGCGAATTAAAAGCTGCTACTTGATTGAATCACCTCAATAAGTCGAATTGCGCCACTAGGCATGCTGCTTATTGACTGAGGATCAGGCAACAGTCAAAGGAAGCATAACAATAACGAGGCATGCAATGACGGTAATTCGCAAGCAAGACGTGATCAGCAGTGTCGCTGATGCACTTCAATATATCTCTTACTACCACCCCCTAGATTTTGTTCAAGCCCTAGAAAAAGCTTACCACCGAGAAGAAAGCCAAGCCGCAAAAGATGCGATTGCGCAAATACTGATTAACTCTCGCATGTCAGCTGAGGGGCATCGCCCAATTTGCCAAGATACTGGCATTGTTACCTGTTTTGTTAATATCGGTATGAATGTTCAGTGGGACTCTGACCTTACTGTGCAAGAAATGGTTGATGAAGGTGTGCGTCAGGCTTATACGAACCCGGATAACCCATTGCGTGCTTCTGTTTTGATGGATCCTGCTGGTAAACGTATTAATACAAAAGACAATACGCCAGCGGTTGTTCATATCAATATGGTGCCTGGTGATAAAGTAGATATCCAAATCGCAGCCAAAGGTGGCGGTAGCGAAAATAAAACCAAAATGGTCATGCTCAACCCGTCTGACGACATTGCTGAGTGGGTAGAGAAAACCTTACCGCTGATGGGCGCTGGCTGGTGCCCACCAGGTATGCTTGGGATTGGCATTGGCGGAACCGCAGAAAAAGCGGCTGTATTAGCCAAAGAGTCATTGATGGAACACATCGACATTCAAGAACTGATTGATCGTGGTCCACAAAATGCTGAAGAAGAGTTACGTCTTGATATCTTTAATCGTGTCAACAAATTGGGGATTGGTGCGCAAGGTCTTGGCGGTCTAACCACTGTGGTAGACGTCAAAATTAAAACAGCGCCAACGCATGCCGCTTCAAAACCGGTGTGCATGATCCCGAACTGTGCGGCGACGCGCCATGTTCATTTCACTTTAGATGGCTCCGGCCCTGCTGAGCTTACACCACCGAAGCTAGAAGATTGGCCACAGATCACTTGGGATGCAGGAGCCAGTGCCCGTCGTGTTAATCTTGATAGTGTAACTAAAGAAGATGTTCAAGATTGGAAAACAGGCGAAACATTACTGTTGTCCGGCAAAATCTTAACTGGTCGTGATGCAGCGCATAAGCGCATTCAAACCATGCTGCAAAATGGTGAAGGTTTGCCAAAAGGTGTCGACCTCAAAGGTAAATTCATTTACTACGTAGGGCCAGTTGATGCGGTTGGTAACGAAGTTGTTGGCCCTGCAGGCCCAACAACATCGACACGAATGGATAAATTCACCGACATGATGCTTGATGAAACAGGCATTATGGGCATGATTGGTAAAGCAGAGCGTGGTCCTGCTACCGTTGAATCAATCAAAAATCATAAAGCGGTTTATCTCATGGCCGTTGGCGGCGCTGCATACTTAGTTGCGAAAGCAATTAAGAAAGCACGCGTTGTGGCGTTTGAAGATTTGGGTATGGAAGCGATTTATGAGTTCGATGTTGAGGACATGCCGGTCACGGTTGCTGTCGATTCGCGCGGGGCAAATGCTCACCAAATCGGCCCTGACACATGGAAAGTGAAGATTGCCGAAGCGGAAAGCAAAGCTTAGTCTAAGCGAATAATGATCAGATATAACTGCAGCTTCGGCTGCAGTTATTGTCTTCAACTTAATGAAAATCCGCTAATTATTAGAAACGTCGGGAGGGCACGATGCCTCGATTTATTCAGATTTTACAAATTGCAATAGCCGTTGTCGTCGGTGCCTTTCTTGGTTACGACCTGATTTTACACGGCATCAGCATTTTTAATGAGAAGTACGCAACGATAACTTGCGTACTATGGTTTATTTTAGAAATTGCTTTGTTTGTGATCTACAAACTGATTGAAGAAGACTGAGTTCTACGCTTTCCAAGAGTGGGCCTTTCGAGGTTATATCTTGAATAAGATATAAGCCCAAAGATAAGTATTGTCTTTATGTAGCAACAACTCTTGTTAAGCCTCTGATTTTATTCGGAGGCTTTTTTGTTCATCTCGTATTAAGATAGATGAATGCACAATAGCGCCAGTGAATAAATTGGAGTGGTTGAATGAAGCGAATTCGTCGAGAAGTGTCAGACTTAATCAATCGTGGGCTAGATTCTCATGTCAGAATTGCCGTTACGGGGTTATCACGAGCAGGGAAAACGGCTTTCATTACCTCGTTGGTTAATCAGTTATTGCATACCTCAACTCATGCGAATTTGCCGCTTTTGTCTGTGGCTCGCGACCGGCGTATTGTCGGTGCAAAGCGTGTCCCGCAAACGAATATGATGGTTCCTCGCTTTGCTTATGATGAAGCAATGCAGCAACTGCATAATGATCCACCTCAATGGCCTACGCCAACGCGTGATGTGAGTGAAGTTCGCCTTGCAATCAAATACAAGCCTCAAAAACGCAGCAAAAAATTATTAGGTCATACTTCTACACTTTATCTCGATATTATCGATTATCCCGGTGAGTGGTTGCTTGATTTACCACTGCTTGAAATGACCTTTGAACAATGGTCTGAAAAGCAGTTTTCAGCATTAAAAGATATACGTTCTTCCTTAGCGCAACCTTGGTTAGATGCTTTGTCCGATCTCGATCTCACTCATGAGTCGAATGAACAAAAGCTCGCGATGATAGCGAAGTTTTACACTGATTATTTGCATGAGTGCAAAAATGCGGGACTGCATTGGGTACAACCGGGGCGTTTTGTTTTACCGGGCGAACTTGAAGGAGCACCTGTCCTGCAGTTTTTTCCGTGTCAAAATCCCTACGGTGAAAGAAAGGTAGACAAGCATAGTTATTATTCGATGCTGAAAACACGCTATGAGGAGTATCAAACTAAGGTAGTGAATGCGTTTTATAAACACCATTTTTCAACTTTTGATCGACAAATCGTACTCGTTGATTGTTTGACTCCATTGAATGAAGGCTACGATTCGTTTCTAGATATGCGCAGCGCGTTAGAGCAGATAATGAATAGCTTTCGCTATGGAAGAAATGGGCTGCTTAAGCGACTTTTCGCTCCCAAAATAGATAAAGTGCTATTTGCCGCAACGAAATCAGATCACGTAACACCAGAGCAGCACCCACATTTAGTGTCACTGTTGCAGCAAATGGTTCATCCTGCTTGGCAAAGTGCCGCATTCGAAAATATTGAAATGAGCTGTATCAGCATGGCATCGGTGCAAGCAACTCAAACTGGTTTTATCAATAGCGGTGATACAAATATGCCCGCACTGCAAGGGGTTACTTTAAATGGTGAACCGCTTACCGTATTCCCTGGTGATGTGCCGAAAAAGCTACCGAATAAAGAGTATTGGCAACAACAAGGATTCGAATTTACTCATTTTAGACCTAAGACTTATAGCAGCGATGAGCCGTGTCCTCATATTCGTTTAGATAAAGCATTGGAATATCTAATTGGAGATAAGCTGAAATGAGTGATTTAAAAACCAAGCAAGTATTCGAGCAGCCACTCAGCGCTGAATCTTTAGCATCTGAAGAGCTGACGGTGCAGCAGCAATTTACGAGCAGCGAGGTTTTTGTTCCAGTCGAAGCCAAAGAGTCACAAGAAGAGGCTGAAGCTCAGCTAGAACAAGTGATCAGGCCAAGTAGAGGACGAAAGTGGTTGGCTAGCGGTTTGCTAGTCAGTTTTTCCGGATTAGTCGGATGGCAAGCGATTGATTCGGTGATTACTGCCGTTCAATCGGCAGATTGGTTAGCTCTAGGTTGGTCTGGTTTTATTACTGCCTTGGCATCGATAGGTATCGGTTCTATAACCAAAGAACTTTGGAAATTACGCTCGTTACGTCATCACTTTAGTGTGCAAGAGCAGAGTGAGCAGCTTATTTTGTCAGATAGCGTTGGTCATGGTAAGGCATTTTGCCAAGCAATCGCTAAGCAGGGGGGGATTAAAACAGAAAGCCCCGCTTATGATCGTTGGATTAATAGTGTTAACGCATCACACAGTGATGCCGAAGTACTCGATATGTATGACGCGATGGTGTTGGCAGAGCAAGATAAAAAGGCGACTCGAATCGTTTCTCAATATTCAACGGAAGCGGCAGCATTGGTGGCAATTAGCCCATTGGCTGTGGCCGACATGCTGCTTGTCGCATGGCGTAATTTTAAGATGATTGATCAACTGGCCGCATTGTATGGTGTTGAATTAGGTTATTGGTCGCGTCTTAAGTTATTTAAAGTTGTGTTGATCAATATGGCCGCGGCAGGTGCGAGTGAATTGGTTATTGATGCCAGTATGGATTTAATGTCGATGGATTTGGCAGGCAAACTATCAGCGAGAGCGGGACAAGGGCTTGGAGTTGGTATACTGACTGCACGTTTGGGGCTAAAAGCGATGAGCTTACTAAGACCAATGCCGTGGCATCAAGATAGAAAAGTAAAACTGAGCGCCATTCGCAAGCAGATTGTGGCTAAGGTAGCAACTTTAGTGGTGAAATAGTCAGCACTTATCAATAAAACTGCGTGAATGTGAACAGCAAAACATTAGATGACTTGACGCCTTACAAGGCTTGAT
Source organism: Vibrio sp. S12_S33 (assembly GCF_963889785.1). Taxonomy (NCBI): domain Bacteria; kingdom Pseudomonadati; phylum Pseudomonadota; class Gammaproteobacteria; order Vibrionales; family Vibrionaceae; genus Vibrio; species Vibrio sp. S12_S33. Next base: position 27,883 of record NZ_CAWPQZ010000015.1, read on the forward strand.
AGAAACTACTGTCAACTTTTCCTGACACTTTCAATTAGGATTTTTAAGTGCGTCTTGAAGTCTTTTGTGAAGATAGACTCGGTTTAACCCGAGAACTGCTCGATATTCTCGCCTCAAGAAATATCGATTTACGTGGAATAGAAATTGATGTGAGTGGCATTATTTACCTCAACTGCCCTGATATTGATTTTGATACATTCAGTGAATTGATGGCGGAAATTCGCCGAATTTCTGGCGTGAAGGATGTCCGTAAAATTCAGTTCATGCCGATGGAACGTCATAATACTGAATTACTGTCGCTACTTAATAACGTTCCTGATGCTGTTTTTGCCATTGATCTAAAAGGGTTTGTCGATATGGCAAACTATTCTGCTTTATCTCTATTTAATAAGGCAGAAAAGGAAGTGATTGGCCACCCCATATCAGCACTGCTTCCTGCATTCAATTTTTCTCGATGGATAGAAGGCAATAAAGTTCGTCAGCGTGAAGACATTGTTTTGGATGGTTTGGATTACATGATGGAGATGATGCCCGTCTACATTACGGGTGATTCCAAAGAGTCCACTTTAGCCAGTACCATGATGATGATCCGCTCCAAAAGTGCCTCGACTATTACGGATGATCACTTGCCATTGCATAACAATCTAGGCTTTGAACATTTTGTGGGTATTTCAAATCGTCACAAAGCACTTATTAGCCAAGCGAAAAAACTATCAATGCTCGAACAGCCTTTATTAATTGAAGGAGAGACTGGCACTGGTAAAGAAATGTTAGCGAAAGCGTGCCATAACCGTTCTCATCGTGCGGCATTTCCATTTCTGGTATTAAGCTGTGCTTCAATGCCTGATGATGTGGCTGAAACAGAATTGTTTGGTCATGCACCTGGCTCATTTAACCATCAGCAGGGCCATAAAGGGATATTTGAACAAGCAAATGGCGGTACCGTTTTCCTTGACGAAATTGGTGAAATGAGTCCCCATTTACAGATTAAACTACTTCGTTTTTTACAAGATGGCACTTTCCGCCGCGTAGGGGAAGAACATGAAGTGCATGTTGATGTGCGCGTTATTGCTTCTACACGCTATAAATTGGCTGACTTAGCTGAATCTGGTGCGTTTCGCGAAGATTTGTTCTACCGTCTTAATGTGTTAACGCTACGAATTCCCGCATTGCGAGAACGTTCAAATGATGTCCAACCACTGCTTGAATTGTTCATGGCTAAGCATATCAATAAGATGGGAATGAATAAGCCGGAACTGGCTGAAGATCTTGTAGACCAGTTAGTGCTTTATCAATGGCCTGGCAATATGCGCCAATTAGACAACATGGTATTACGCGCTTTAACGGAAATGCCTGACAATGTCCTTAGCATTGATCTTTTTCATCTTCCACAGCTTGAAACGGTGACGGCAAGTAGTACTAACATCAATATCGACGGTTCACTAGATGACATCATGAAAGAATACGAAGCGCAGATTTTAGAGCGTTTGTATCAGTCGTTCCCCTCAAGTCGAAAATTGGCAAAACGCTTGAATGTCTCTCATACGTCGATTGCCAACAAGTTACGTGATTACGGAATTCGGAAAAATTAATGCACTCTCATAGTACGGTTGCACAAGTGTATGAAGTGGACGAGGACATTGTGCTAAGAACTGCTCAACCCGGCGATGCTGACATGATTGCGAGTTATTTCAATGCGAACAGAGCACATCTTCGTCCTTGGGAGCCGAAAAGGGAAGCGGCATTCTTTGACGTGAATGGTTGGCGTCAAAAGCTGATCAAACTGCATGAGCTGCACAAAATGCAACTTGGCTATTACTTGCTGATTATCGATAAAGTCAATAATGAGATGCTTGGCACCATTTCGTTTAGTAATATGTCGCGTTTCCCATTTCACGCTTGCAATTTAGGGTATTCACTGGCTGAACATGCCCAAGGTAAAGGTATTATGGGGCGTTCACTGCGTATGGCATGTAACTATATGTTTAACGTACAGAATATGCATCGCATCATGGCTGGGTATATGCCATCTAATAAACGCAGTGAAGCGGTTTTAATGAAAATGGGCTTCCAAAAAGAAGGCTATGCAAAAAACTATTTGCTGATAAATGGCAAATGGGAAGACCATAATCTCACCGCTTTGATTAATCCAGATTGGAGAGCAGATTAATGGATCTACGCTTAGGACAACAACTTGAGCTCGTGATGGAGCTAGATCGATTAAAATCGGTTCTAAGGCGTACTCGAGTAAGAAGTGCTGATGGTCGATTAGAAAATAGCGCTGAACACAGCTGGCATGTTGCTCTAATGGCCGTTTTGATGGAAGAACATTCTAACCAACCCGTTGACATAGCAAAAGTTATTAAAATGTTATTGCTGCACGATATTGTTGAAATTGATGCAGGCGATACCTTTGTTTATGATGTTGTAGCCTCGGCAGAGCAAGAAGAAAATGAGTTAAAAGCTGCGCAGCGATTATTTGCTTTATTACCCAAGGAACAAGGTGATGAGCTACTTGCTGTTTGGTTAGAGTTTGAAGCCGCACAATCGGCAGAAGCTCTATTTGCCAAAGCATTAGATCGCATTATCCCCATGTTGCTTAATTTTCATAATCAAGGCCAAAGTTGGCTTGAACATGGCGTAACACGTCAACAAGCATTAACCGTGAATCGTCGTATTGATGACGGCTCACATGCGCTGTGGCAACATGCACAGCAAATGATAGAACAAGCAACCTTAAATGGTTGGTTAAAACCTTAAGGAAATTCAATGTCTTATTTGCCTTTGGACCAATACCAAAGAAAATGGATTTTCACACACAACTCAATGCCAGTTTCAGAGCAAGATTTGGTTCAAATAAAGCCAATGTCTCAGGCTAGATCTGCTCAATTTTGGATTGAAAATATTAGTGCACAAAGCCCTGATTCTGAGCGACTCAGCTCTCAAGATTGGCCTCGTAAAAAAGATAGCTGGATAAGCAATACCAGTTGGATGAGTGAATGGGAAAGTGATAATGAAAGTATGCCGCAGCTCATTTTAGACCATATTGATTGGCAAGATGATGTAACGGTGTACTTTTGTTATGAAAAATACAATGTGATTGAAACCAAGTGGGTCACATTTAAGAAACATTGGAAGAATTTTTTATTCTACGACGATGGCCCTATCTTACTAGGTCGACGTCGTTCACAAGCATTGTGGTTTAATTCAAACGGCCAAGTTAAACTCGGTAATAGAAAATAATAAAAAAAGCAGCCTCGGCTGCTTTTTTGGTGATAAGCATTGTGAGCTATTTCTTGGCTGACAAGGTGCTCCCCATCGAAGCGGTAATGATCATGGTTATTGCTAGCCATTGATTCACATTGAGCTGTTCATGCAAAATCAACAAACCAGCCAGAGCGGCGATTGCAGGCTCTAAACTCATCATGACACTAAAGTGCTGAGTAGACAGCCGATTCAAGGCAACCATTTCAAGACAGTAGGGTAGGGCACTGGATAGTATGGCGACTAACAATGCCATGGGTAATATCGACCAGCTCCAAATAGAGGCCTCGGCTAATGACACACCAATGGGAAAAGCGAATAAGGCCGCAATACTCATGCCAATTGCAACCGTTGCGCCACCCGATCCGACACTACCTGCTCGTTGCCCGAACCAAATGTACAAAGCCCAGCAACCTCCGGCTGCAAGCGCTAACATAACACCAATTGGGTCAAGCGCATCAACATCGGTTAAGTCCGGTAATAAGAAGATAATTCCTAAAATAGCCAATGTAACCCAAATAAAATCGCGTTTCCGTTTTGACGAGAGTAGTGCAATTAGCAGTGGCCCTGAAAACTCAAGTGCAACACCGATGCCTAAAGGAATGCGCTCAATCGCGAAATAGAACATCAACTGCATGCCACCTAAGCTTGCCCCATAAATAAACATCGATCGCCATTGGGTAAGAGAAAGCGTTAAGCGCCACGGACGAAAAATTAACACTAATATCAAAGCAGATAAACCAACCCTCAATGCTATGGTGCCTCCGGGGCCTACAATCGGGAAAAGTTGTTTTGCGAGAGATGCACCAGACTGAATAGTCGTCATCGCTAGAAATAATGACAGTATAGCGAGTAATATAGGGGACTTGATAGGCAAGATGTGCGCTCAACTCAGTATGAGAATGCGGCGATTATGCCCGAAAAATACACCAGTTTATATATTCGGCAATAGATAAATTTGGAGGGAGTTATTTTGTTATACAGCCACCGTGAGAGCTTAGAGCCTCACGGTGAGCTTAATATTATTTTACGTAAAAACGTGGGTTAGCTGTTCCCCAAATGGTATACAACTCAGGGAAAATCAGTTCGGCATTTTCTTCCATTTCAGCAACGGTAATTCGTTCTTGCTTCTGCTTGCCAAACAGAGTGACGTCTTGATTTGGTAGTATCCCTTTTATGTTCGTAACATCAACTAATGTGGTGTTCATCGAGGTTACCCCAATAACTGGAGCTCGCTGTCCGTTAACCAATACATCACTGCGATTCCCCATTTTTCGCGGGTAACCATCAGAGTAACCTACGGGTAAATTAGCTAAGACACTATCTCTCGTCACTCGGTAAGTACTGTCGTATCCTACAGTGCTGCCTTGTGGTAAATGATGAAGTGAGGCAATGCGAGTTTTAAATGAAACAATTGATGGGTATTCAGGGTTCGTAGGTAGATCACCATAAAACACACCGCCAGGACGAACCATATCGAGTTGGGCTTCAGGAACGTTTAGTGCGGTGTATGAGTTAGCAACGTGTAAAATTAGTTCACTACGTTTTAGCTTAGCTTGCTCAATTAACCAAGCTGAATGGGTATTAAAGCTGGCTAATTTGCTACGTATTTCGTCAGCATTGTAGTTTGGAAAGTGGGTCATTATCCCAACAATTTTAATACCGTCTTGGGTTGCGATGTTGACGGCCTCTTGTTTTCCGGCTTCGGTCGACATATCGATGCCGTTGCGTCCCATGCCGCCATCATTTAATGCCAAATGTACTTTCAGAATTTTGCCTTTTTGTTGACTCAATTGAGCCAGCTGCGCAGCCTGAACTTGGCTACCGATAAGCTCTTCAATATCTAATTCTATGCTCTGTGCGATTTCATCTAGGCTAGCAGAACGAACTCGGAGTAACTGGCCTTTAAAACCACTTTCTCGGACAGCTCTTGCTTCTCCATTACTTGTAATCGCAATGCATGGAATCTCTTGAGCAAGAATGGTTGGCATTAAACCTCGTATACCATTCCCATAAGCATCAGCCTTCATCACGGCACATATTTTTGTACCCGCATTGATGTGGTTTTTAAATTGTTCAATATTTTGTTTAAATTGGCCGAGATCGATTTCAAGCCAAGAGTTGGACTGTTGGATGTCTTGAATCGATGGCTGCTGAGTACTTAGGCTTAAAGGTGCAGATGAAATGGTAAAAGAAGGTAAAGCCATAGCAATAGAAAGTGTGAGAAAAGAAGCTTTTAAGTTCATTGAATCTCCTATTATATAGAAACTAGAAAGCCCCAATCTGGGGCTTTCTGTATTGGTAAGGTGCAATTAGTGAAGCTTGAAACGTCCCATCGCATCTTGAAGTGTCACAGATAGTTGGCTGAGTTCTTTACACGCTTGTGCGGTTTGCTCAGAACCTTCCGCCACTTCTTGCGAAGCCACGTGGATATTTTCAATATTTCGACTCAATTCGTCGGCAACAGAATCCTGTTCACTGCACGCACTTGCGATTTGGGTTCCCATATCAGCAATCTGGGCAATCGATTTTTCGATGGAGAGCATTAACTGTTGTGAATGGCTACCTTGAGTCACACAAGTCTCGATACTGGCGCGAGAGTTCTCCGTTGCTTCTTTGGCTTGCTTGGCCATCGATTGTAATTTTTCGATGATGGTCGTAATTTCTCCTGTAGAAGCCTGAGTTCTACCTGCAAGGGTGCGAACCTCATCAGCAACCACCGCGAACCCTCGGCCGGATTCTCCTGCTCGAGCCGCCTCAATGGCAGCATTGAGAGCTAATAAGTTGGTTTGTTCAGCAATATTGCGGATGACATCAAGCACGACATTAATCTGTGTAGACTGCTTCTCAAGCTCTGACACTGTTTCGCCCGTTTGAGTAATAATTGTAGCTACTTGCTGAATAGATTGAACCATATCTGCATTATCTTGAGCACCTTCTTGAGCTTTAGCGTTTGCATCCATGGCTTGTGATGCCGAATCTTCAGTATTACGCGCAACATCACCCACGGCAGCTTTCATTTGTGTCATCGCGGTAGCAACTTGTGTAACTTGATACTGCTGTTCTTTCATGCCTTTCGCTGATAAATCCGATATTTGAGTCATTTCTTCGACGGCACTGCTTAATTGAGTTACTGCTGCGATAATTTCTTCAATTAATTGACGTAGGTTGTTCTGCATTTTTTCGGAAGCGTCGGCAAGATCACCCAACTCGTCGTTTCCAATAGCATCGCGATCTATCTGATTAGCTAAGTTACCCTCTGCGATAGCATTAGCTTGGTCTACAACAATTTTCAGAGGACCACAAATTAGACGAGTCAAAATCAGAGTCATTAAAAACATAAACGTAAAAATCGCAATATTACTGATGATAGAGGTGGTGTTTAAATTCGTTACGGACGCTAAAATAGTATCGCGGTTTTTATCCATCGCTTTTTGTAAAATAGCGATGAGAGAGTCCATCTCTGATTCAATACCTTGAAAACGAGCCAACGAGTTGGCTAATAGTGGGTATGCCGTATCACTATCTGCTGCCATCATTGCGGTATCGAATTTTTCCATCGTCGACGTGTAATCATCCCAACCAGACATCAAACGTCTAAAGGCTTGTTCTTCTTCACCCGGCCAAACGGTTTTGCCATACGCTTCTAAACTCGATTCGATCTCTTTACGAACCTGTTCATTGCGATTAAGAGTTTGTCTTACTTTTGCTGGGTCTTTTAGAAGTAAAACGGAAAATTGGGTACGACGCCAATAAGACATTTTGTCTTTGATGCTATCAACATTCTGCAGCGCAGGAAGGGTATCGTCTGTATAGTTAAGTAATTCATTCTTAACTTTTCCTAGTTCGCTGATAAGGAATAAGCCGAAACCTAAGTTGATAATAGCGATGATGCTAAAAGCCAGTGCAATTTTTTTGCCAATAGAAAAATTTCGTAAGAACATGAATGAGTTACCTTTGATTCGTATTGCCTAAAATCGCCAAAGCGAGCAACATCCATTTTTATGACAATGTGAGCTAAGTCCTGAAAGTCGCGCATGATATCATGCAATTAATAAATAAACGATATTTGTTCTATTAGATTAGTAGATATTTAAAACAATTGTCGTTAATTTTTTGTGGCTAAATACTCAGTAATTGATTGTAAACCTGTGCTGAGGATGAATGTGTAATTTGCAACCTAGCACACATTATTCACAATTGCTTAGCGCGTAACCTTTATTCATTGATCTAAAGCCAAACTTTGCATTGTTCGAATACCACATAATGGGACGCAGTTCGAAATTGGGGCTTCGCTCCAATTTACGTATATAAATCAATACTCAGGAAGAGTTTTATATGGTACGTCCTTACTTAAAATTTATTCTCCCAATCCTTATCCCACTGGCCATTTTAATGCTGCCGGTATCGGCGTTTCCATTTGATGGGTTGACGATCATTCAGCAACGAGTGATTGCCATATTTTTACTTGCCGCACTTTGTTGGGTATTTGAACCTATTCCTATTTATGCCACTTCTGTTGTGGTGATCGTGTTAGAGCTGCTGATGTTATCTGATAAAGGAATATGGTTTTTCCGCCTGGAAGAAGGACAGCCCCATTTCGGAGGTTTGTTGAAATACAATGAAATAATGGCGACCTTTGCCAGCCCTATCATTATGCTGTTTTTAGGCGGTTTTTTTCTGGCTATGGCAGCCACAAAATATCGCTTGGATGTAAACCTTGCCCGCGTACTGCTTAAACCCTTTGGTCATAATCCTAAGTATGTGATGTTAGGTCTGATGCTGATCACCGGTATTTTTTCGATGTTTATGTCCAATACCGCGACCACCGCTATGATGTTATCGATACTAACACCGGTGATAGCTGTATTTGGTCCCAAAGATCCAGGGCGAATTGCTTTTGCTTTATGTATTCCTGTCGCGGCTAATATAGGTGGGATCGGAACCCCGATAGGCACACCGCCTAACGCTATTGCGCTTAAATATCTTGTTGGCGAAAATCTAATCACGTTCGGTGAGTGGATGGCATTTGGTGTACCGTTTGTCATTATTATGATGGCATTAGCGTGGTTTCTAATTGGATCAATGTTCAAGGCTGAGCAGCAACATATTGAATTGACAATTAAAGGAAAATTTCTAAAAACGCCGAAAGCGATTATGGTTTACATCACCTTTGCATTAACCATTGTGCTTTGGCTTATGGGTTCAACTCATGGCATGAATTCTTATACTGTAGCCTTGATACCTGTCGCTATTTTTTCGCTAACGGGCATTATCAATAAAGAAGATTTAAAACGGATTTCCTGGGATGTTTTGTGGTTAGTTTCCGGTGGTATCGCTTTAGGCTTGGCGCTTGATAAAACGGGTTTAGCGCAACTGATGGTTAACAGCATACCATTTGATCAGTTTTCACCTTACGTTGTTTTATTTGGTGCGGCATTCTTGTGTCTGACGATGGCCAACTTCATGTCTCATACTGCAACAGCAAACTTGTTGATGCCGATTATGGCAGCATTAGGGGCTTCTATGGCATCACTGACACCACTTGGTGGAGAGATTACCTTGATTCTTGTTGTTACATTCGCCGCTTCATTGGGAATGTCACTTCCCATTAGCACCCCTCCTAATGCACTAGCCCATGCAACTGGCCATGTACAAAGCAACCAAATGGCCAAAGTCGGCGTTATTCTTGGCATCGTTGGTGTATTGCTTAGTTTCTTGATGGTATGGATTTTACATACCGTTGGTCATATTGGATAAACCTGTTATGGCGGATCAGAAATTTACGGCATTAATTGAGCGCTACTTTCACCACCCGCAGCGAATGGTCAAGCTTCCTGCGGGCAGCGTTGTGATTGAACAAGAAGGTTATAATGATCGACTTTACTATGTATGGTCTGGTGAACTTTCAGGCCACTACTCAGAAAAGGATGAGAGAAAAACCAAAGTGTTTACCGCAAGTGTGGGAGCTTTTATTGGTGTACACAGTTTTTTTTCTGGGACGTGGACAGCATCGTCAACAGTGATGGCCGAAACCGACGTCGAACTTGCGTGGATTGATCGCTCAACAACCGTGCTAGATGAAAAAGAATTTGGTCCTCTTACCGCGCAATTTACGCCTGTTATTGTTAATGAGCTTTCACGCAGACAGCGCCGTGCAACACAGGAGTCTCTAGCTAAAGAAAGAGCGCTAGAAAGACTTCATTCAGCTGAACAAATGACAACTTTAGGGCAGTTAGCCGCGGGCATTGCCCATGAACTTAATAATGCCATTGGTGTAGTCAGTAGTAAGTCTGAACGCTTGGAAATCTTGTTCATGGAGTTACTTGAAGAAGTACATCCTGAAGCCAGCCAGTTTTTTGATTTTGGTTTGCTATATGGCCAAAAAGTATCGTCTAGCGAAGCAAGAAAAAGAGGAGTTCTGTTTGAAAAAAAATATGCTTTGCCCAAAGCCATTGCTCGTGATTTAGCAAAAGCTGTTGCTGACGATTATTTGTCGGCACACTGGCTAAAGAATCCCCATCTCGCTATTCGTTATTGGCAAATGGGGAGAGACTTACATGATTTACGTTTAGCTTCTAAACATACTGTCGGAATCGTTAAGTCTGTTAAACAATTGGGGCGGACAGAAATAACCCAACAAGAAGAGTTCGATATTAACGATACCATTAACAGAGCTCTCGCTTTATTACAAAGTGATTTGCGTCGGGTTAGTGTGCGTATCAGACCTGCATCTCTTCCTATATTTAAAGGTTCACAAACCGAATTAGTACAGATTTGGGTGAACCTTATAAAAAACGCTTGTGATGCAATGCTTGAAACAGATAAGCCAGAAATAGAAATACAGACTAGGTTGAGTAAGCAACGTATATTAATAACGATTGCAAACAATGGGCCAGAAATAGATGAAATAACCAGACGTAAAATATTTCAACCTAGCTTTACAACAAAAAAAGGTGGGTTGTCGTTTGGCTTAGGACTCGGGCTATCAATAGTAAAACGTATTGTTTCCGGTTATGGTGGAAACGTAGCACTGAAAAGTGATAGCGAGCGAACAATATTTAGAATCAAGTTACCAATTGAGGGCGATTATGGAGAAGCTTAATATTATTTGTGTCGACGATCAAAGGGAAGTGCTTAGCGCTATTTTGCAAGATCTTCAGCCGTTGGCAGTCTGGTTAAATATTGAGGACTGTGAGTCAGCACATGAAGTGCTCGACCTTATGGATGAGTTTGATGCACAAGGAGAGTATATCGCTGTATTGATCTCTGACCATGTGATGCCGGGTAAAACCGGCGTAGAACTGCTGACAGAAATTGCTGCAGATTCAAGATTTGCTAAAACTAAAAAAGTATTACTAACAGGGCAGGCAACCCACACTGATACTATTAATGCGATTAATACAGCAGGAATACAGCGCTATTTCGAAAAACCTTGGAATGCTAAAGAGCTTGTTCAAGCTATTCGTACTTTAGTTACGGAGTTTATTTTTGATCAAGGTTTAGATTATACAGAATATCAGAGTGAGCTTGACCAAAATATTGTTTTTGAAAGGTTAAGATAGAAAAATAATGCCCAAATAACTTTAATGGTGGCAATTAAAGTTTTTGGGTGTTAATTTGTCAGATTAAAATAACCGATGTTTTCTTTATCAGAATTTAAAACGTCACCTTGCTGAGTCGCTTCATCATATAAAAAATAGAGATGAAGAGTATTTAAAATACATTTTTCTTGGCTTAATATATGTCTTGTTAAAATATCGCTATTAAGTTGGTGTATTGATGCATTCCAGGAGTGATTTTGAATGTTAAAGTTAATGTTCATATTGTTGGCGTAATTTTGGTATTGCTTTAGATTTAGCAAACCAGAAACGCTTTCTTCCAGTTGTACGAGAAATAATAAATATCCTTCATATATAAAAAATTATTGTTTAGATGATAATTGTCAAAACGATTGTTTCAAAAATGGCTGAGTGTTCGAACGAGTAAAACAGAGAGAAACTAAGCGGAAGTTTGATAGAGAAGTTTGGAAAATGTAATCTAATTTGCGGGTTTTATAAGAGCGTTGGCTAGTCACCAACGCTCATACGCTTATGCGAAATTATTCAGCACGAACGTTAGCAGCTTGAGGACCTTTAGCACCTTGTTCTACAACAAAAGATACTTTTTGGCCTTCAGCTAAAGTTTTGAAACCTTCAGAAGCGATTGCACGGAAGTGTACGAATACATCTGGACCGCCATTGCTTTGAGAAATAAAACCAAAACCTTTAGTTTCGTTGAACCATTTTACTGTGCCAGTAGTTGTGTTAGACATGTTATGTCCCTTATAAAAAATTTAAAATACAGGTGTTGCTTTGAGACGAATTATTATAATGAGACTATGAAACTAGAGGACACTTAGAATTGAATCTGAAAGGGAACTTTGGCTTACTTGTTACATTAATAACCCTGTTCAACAGAGCGAATTAAGTTTCACATGGTGCAAGTTAAAAGTAAAGCATTTATTTAATGTTTTTTATAAATAAAAAACAAATCAGTTTCATACAGTTCATTTGTTCTCTGAGTTGAACGACAGCAGATAGCGAGTGCATTGGAAAGAGTCGTGGCGGTAATTCAACTAAGATCCATCTAGCTGTAGACAGTGGTGGATTACCTATCTGTTTTGACCTTTCTGAGGGGCAACGACACGATATTGTCCATGCCGAAAGCCTTGTAGAACCGTTAGATGAAGTGGATACCATTGTTTGTGACAACGGCTATGATAGTGACCCCTTTCGACATTTTGTCCAATTAAAAGGTGGAACAACCGTCATAGCTAAACGCAACTATGGGCAAGATATAGACAAGGAAAGTATGGATTGGTGTCTATATAAGTATCGTCATTTAGTTGAAAATGCGTTTGCTAAAATCAAGAATTATCGAGCAATATCAACTAGATATGACAAGTTGAAAAGGAACTATACCAGCATAGTATCGCTGGCATTTATGTTAATGTGGCTACCAATGCATTGCTGAGTATAAAACGTGCAGCAAAGATCAACACGCCCTAGTGTCGTAAAGTTTCATCACAGTAGTATCGGTTAGACATAGTGCAGGAATGAAAGTAGACCTTTACTCATAAACGATTAGTCCGCAGTTCAAGTTTGCGAGGGCCACGATATACAGAAATGCCTGAGAGTGATAGCTCTTCTCAGGCCCCTTACTTTTTAGCAAATGTGTAGCAGATTTTTTTACTTTTGACCTCAAATGTTCAATTTAGAAAGCCGATCTAACCTTAATAGTTTTCTATGAACTAACTTTTCCCCTCTAGACGAGATTTCTCAATTTAGGCTTAATCATCACAGAAATAGCGCTGTAAACGATAATTTAGGATAGGTACCCCTAGAACTACGCTAAACGGCTCAAATAACATCTATTGATCTTCATCCATATTATTAAAGCACCTCATTGTATAACAATAAATATGAAATTAAAGTCTCACCCACTATAAGTATCGTGAAGGACCTGCGAAATGGCTAAAGCAGTTAAAGTAGGGGGCTCAAGGAACCGAGCATGATGGCTTTCCTCCAACACCTGTAATCGCTGGATCTCCTACAGTCAATTTTGATGGTTCTCCCGCAGCTGCAGCTAGAGTTGGAGATCCTTTAGAGCCACATGATAAACCTAAACACCCTCCACATGATCGTGCTATTGCATCAGGCTCATCTGCGGTAAAGATCGATGGAAAAGCGGCAGCTATTACCGGAGGAGCGATAAGCTGTGGCGGTGTTACTATTGGAAGCGGAACCGTCAATATTGGGGACGCCCCTTCAGCTGCTTTAGCAAAAATAATTATTGCGGCTGCTGAAGAACTATATGATATCAATCTTTTGGTTAAGGATTCCTCGGGCTCGGTATGTTCCAAAATGGAGTTAATTTGTGTGTTCAGTGATGGCACAAAAGAAGTCGTAAAGTCCAACGCTAAAGGGGAAATAAAAGGCCTAACAAAAGGTGCTTCGATAAAAACGGTATCTCTCAAGCCTAAACCAACTAAGAAATGGTTCTTAGGAGGCCATTAATGACTGACACTGTATCCTCAACCCCAGTTACCGATGTAACTCCATATGAAATATATGTCTCCGGTATAGAAGATTTCCTGATACCCATAGTATTCCCTGATTACGAAATTCTTGTTGCAAGCGAACAGACATTCGATCTATTTGGGTTAGATATTACGACCCCTAAAGTGAAAGTACCGTACCTCGGGCATGCTGGGGTCATATTGATTAACGGAGAGACCGGAGTGACGAGGTATTACGAATATGGTCGTTACCCGAACAGAGCTTCCGATATTCCAGAAAATGTCAGAAAGGTCTCAATTCCAAATGTGAAACTAATCAACGGATTGATTACCGAAAGCTCTCTGAAAAAAATATTGAAATCAATCTCAAAAAGCTCAGAACAAAGCGGCAGAATCTCTGGTGTGGTCTTAAGGGGAAGCTTTTTTGCAAGGGGAGATAGCTGGCTTAAAAATAAAATGAGCAGTAATAACAGTCCTGACAAACTCCCTTATGATCTGGATAGTCACAACTGTATGACATTTGTAATAGATCTCGCCGAGCATCTAGAGTTGGACCCAAGCTGGCGTCCACCTGTTGTAATTCCAAACGCTTACATTGAACAATTTCAACTTTTTGAAGTCGATTTAGACTACGACTTCTCAACAAATACGTTAGTCGTATCGGAGTAATATGAGAAAAATAATAAGGTGGTTGTTAATCTTAGGAGCAGCAACGGTATTAGCACTTTTAGTTCTTTTCTTCACCTTCTTCAGGTTTGAAGAAACAGCATCAACGCAACACCAAATGCTTGGTGAAATGTTGTGGCTCTCAGCACCTGATGGAGGTGTTGGCTTCAGAATGCTTGAGTCAAATCATCCTAATTATAAGGTGAAGATACTGTGTGGCACTCCAGATAACGTATGTGATGAAGGTACCTTTAAATATTCAGGAAGCAAGCTTGATAAAATCAAACCTGATGACATTGCTTCTTACTTTGGAGATAACATTGACCTCATAAATGGTGAAACTATGGTCAAAGTTGCTCAGAACTAGTAATACGGAATCATACCTTGGTGGTTTGATACTTTTAAGATCAAGCCAGCGAGGGGCCTCCATATACAGAAAAGCCAAAGAGCAATGCCACTGCTCACTAAAACTCAACTTACTTCTGCCCCATTCGGTGTTAGTGTTTTTACTCATATATACCTAAACTACTTGAAGTTGAAGGTAGGCGGCAAGTGAGTTCATCCCTATGAGTATAGATAAACTATGTGATTGGGGTGAGCGAACGTAGCCAACACAGCTGCAACTTCAAGTAGGAAGGGTATATATCTTGTTAATAAGAGTTTGTCCTATTAATAGTAATCTGAATAGTCAGTTCGAGCGTTCTACAATTTTACTCAAAACGTCCACAGGTTAACGGGTAGATTTACGCCTTTTTGCGACTAGAGTGAACTTATAGTCACTGGATTTAAAGTAGTTGCGACTATATTCAAATACCGTGTCGTCGTGTAAGTAACTGCGAGTGCGCTTCTCAATGATCGGGTCGGCAGGGCTAATGCCTAGTAACTCAGCAACATCGTCAGATGGTAGGATTGGAACGATTTCTTGCTCACTTCGATCTATCACCAGTTTTTTCTGGTTCTCGATATAATCATATTTCGATCCTCGCATCACTTGATAGGTTAGATCAGGAAACATTTCGACTGGCATCCATGTCTCTTCAACGGTGATTGGGTTGTCATCGACAAAACGAACTCGCTTTACGTAGAAAATTCGAGCACCTTCGTTGATGTCTAAGTGCTCTGCTAGTGTTAATGAGGCAGATTGAATTTCAAAGGCAATCACATCGCTATGGGTTATCCCACCTAAATGAGCCCACTTTTCCGCAAAGCTACTTTGTTGGTAGATATCGTAGTTAACCTTGTTCTCTTTAACGTAAGTGCCGCTACCTTGAATGCTCTCTAGTTCTTCATTTTCGATCAGGAGTTTAAGCGCCTGGCGAACAGTTACTCGGCTGGCAGAAAACTCTTCGCATAGTTGAGCTTCTGTTGGGAGCGCCTCACCCACCTTGTAAATCTTACTGCTGATTTTTTCTCGAATGGCGCCAGCTATTTTTCGGTAGAGGGGCAGTCTTGCCATGTAAACCTCGAAAGTAATACAAAAGAGATGGGTAACAACAACTTGTGCTTCCCCCTAGAGGCTTAATAATACGAATTAAAGCACTGAATACAAGATAAGGTTGCTAAAGATCTAGCGGGTAATACAAAAAAACTCCAAGCGAGGGGGCGACTTGGAGTTTTGGAGCATCTTGAGTTAAGGGGAACTAAACTTTCGCTTCAGCTAGCTTCTTCTTTCCCATTACTTTTAGTCCGATAGTCAATACCATTGAAACGGCGACACCAATGATGAAGTAAGTAAGCCAGGCAGCGGGATTACCAATAACAGGTAGCATGAACACTGCACCGCCAGCTACGGTACCAATAGTAATCTTAGAAGAAAGAATTAATGCAGCCGCTACACCACCACCAATCATATGAGCGGGGATGATACGCATTGGATCTTTTACAGCATAAGGGATAGCGCCTTCAGTGATACCACAGAAACCTAAAATAGCGGTTGAAGGACCTGCCAAGCGATCTTCTTCGTCGAAGAAACGTTTGAATACCACAGACATAATACCTAGTGACATACCTGGGATACATTTCGCAGCAGTAAAGGCTGCGTAGAAGATTGATGCATCACCAGCAAAGTCGCCACTAGTACCGACCCCGATACAGAATAGGTAAGCCGCTTTGTTTACAGGGCCGCCCATATCGAAACAAGCCATAGCACCGAGGATGAAACCTAGGATAAGTAGGTTATTCGTCCCCATTGATGTTAGCCAATCGACCAAACCACTGTTAAGCATCGCAAAGAACTTACCAGGGCCTGCATACATAAAGATCAGTGTTGCAATGCCGGCTAGTAGAGGTGTGATGATGATCATCTTCACTGATTCTAGTACTTTCGGTACTTTGATCTGGCGGACAAGCATAACAAATAAGGCTGCTGCTGCACCTGCTACTAAGCCACCTAGGAAGCCGCCAGTCACGATAGAGATATTACCGAATCCGCCACCAACAGCGACGAAACCACCGACGAAACCAGGAGCTAGACCAGGTTTACCAACCATACCGTAAGCTGTAAATGCTGCAAGCACACAGATTAACAGTGGGTTAAAGGCTTTTAACGTGCTGTAGTATAAGAAGTGAATAATACCTTGGAACGAAGACTCAAACTGCGCTTTGGCCTCCGGTTGGGCAATAGCGGCGTAAACTTCTTTCTTAATCGCACCAATTTCGCTGTTAGCT
Source organism: Vibrio sp. S12_S33 (assembly GCF_963889785.1). Lineage (NCBI taxonomy): Bacteria > Pseudomonadati > Pseudomonadota > Gammaproteobacteria > Vibrionales > Vibrionaceae > Vibrio > Vibrio sp. S12_S33. The sequence goes on from NZ_CAWPQZ010000015.1 coordinate 44,540, forward strand.
AATCCTTCAGCAGCGTTAATAATGCCTAGGTCTGCGTATGTTTTGCCCGTGTATTCAACCAGTATCGCTTCATCATAAAGGTGGGTGTAATCGTAGCCGAAGAATAGGTTTAGAAGACCTACACAAAGACCACCGATAATAACAAGAGGAATGATGTGAGATACGCCTGAAAGGGCGCCCTTGTACCAAAGTTTCAAGAAGCTAACGATCATATTGTCGTTGCTCTCTTCCTTCTCGGCAAACTTGTTGGCAGTCGTGGTTGCTTTTGCTTTTGCTTTTGAGCCACCCGCTTTGACCTTCTCTTCGAGTGCATCAAGCATTTCATCAGCGGCTTTGATGCCATCTTTAACCTTACCTTGCACAGACGTTAAGCCCTCGAAGCGCTCAGCTTCAATTACGCCTACGTCAACAGCGTAGATAATACCATCGGCTTCCGCGACATCTTGTGCGGTTAGTTTTCCATCAAGGCCATTCGCACCTTGCTTCTCGACTTTTATTTCCCAACCGCGCGCGGCTGCTTTCTTTTCTAAATTTTTAGCCGCCATGTAGGTGTGCGCTACACCGGCCGTACATGCTGTAATCGCTAAGATTTTCATCTGATGTTCCTTTGCGTCGTCTCTCGTCATTTGAGTAACAGATAGGTCACTCAATGATTATATTCTTACTCAATTTGTTTTAACCATCTGTGATAATTCTCACAAGTTGTATTATTTATTTTTTAATTTGTTTTTCTTTTTGTTGATATAAAACTAATACAAAATTGCATTATGACGCTATGGCATTGAAATATAACATGAATTAAATACACGACGACATGTAATAATAAACCCCTTACTTAAATAGAATAGCTTGTATTCTTCTTTTGGCGCTTTGCGGTGAGGGTAAATTTATAATTGTTGGTCGTGAAATAGTTTCGGCTGTACTCGAAGATGGTGTCATTTTCTAGGTATCCGCGAGTGCGCTTTTCTATAACGGGTTCTGTAGGGTCGATACCAAGTAATGCCGCCACGTCACTTGGTGGAAGTGCGGGCATGATTTCTTGCTCACTTCTATCTATAACTATCTTCTTCTGTTTTTCGATGTAGTCATATTTCGAACCTTGCATCACTTGGTAACTGAGGTCTGGGAACATAGTTGTTGGCATCCAAGTCTCTTCAACCGTAATGGCGGTCTCGTTTAGGAATCGCACCCTCTTGATGTAGAAAACGCGCTCGCCTTCGTTGACTTCCAAGTGCTCGGCCATCGTTAGTGAGGCTGCTCGCACTTCAAAGGATAAGACATCACTGTGTGTTACTCCCTGCAAATGAGCCCACTTTTCAGCAAAGCTGCTCTGCTGGTAGATGTTGTAGTTTATTTTGCTCTCTTTCACATAGGTGCCACTACCTTGAATGCTCTCTAGCTCTTCTTGTTCAATTAGAAGCTTAAGGGCTTGGCGTATAGTTACTCGGCTGACAGAGAACTCTTCACGCAGTTGTGCCTCTGTGGGTAGTGCCTCACCAACCTTGTAGATGCCGGTGCTAATCTTATCTCTAATGGCATCAGCGATTTGTCGGTACATGGGTAATCTTGTCGTCATATCCTAGATAGTCTCTTGCTTATTAACCTGTAGAACCGTTCTAACAGGTCTTCGTATGTGACCTTTGACTTGGATAATACGAATTTCACGCAGTTTAACAAATTAAAAAGAATACAAATATCATTTGCCAACTCCAACTTAATACATTTCGTGATGTTATCGAGATCTGGATCACGGTTTATTTGTATTTGATTGGTATTATTGCTGGCACGTAAACAGATAACCCAAAAGAACGTGAATACGGGGCTAAAACTATGAACCTTACAACGCTTACAAATTCATCACTGATTAATCTACAAACGACGTTCGAGAGTCGTGACGCTGCAATTAAAGCACTCGCTGAACAGCTCGATCAACAGGGCAAGCTGCACGACAAAGAAGAATACTTAAAGGCGGTGTTTGCCCGTGAAGATCATGGAGCAACGGCGTTAGGTGAAGGCCTTGCTGTTCCACATGGCAAAACCGACGCAGTGAAAGAAGCAGCATTTGCTGTCGCAACCCTAAAACAAGATTTGAAATGGCAGGGCATTGATGAAGAAGAGGATGTAAATCTGATCTTCTTAATTGCTATTCCTAATGCTGAAGCGGGTTCTACACACATGCAACTGTTGACCGAGCTGACAAGCACTTTGATTGATGATGAAATTCGTGAAGCGGTACTTAGCGCGACTACTGTAGAAGAAATTTTTGCACTTCTTAGCGATGAGGAAGAGCAAGTTGAAGAGGTAGCAGAAGAACCTGCACCAGTAGTTGAAGAGAAGAAAGGGTTGTTTGGCTCTATTGCTTCAAAGTTATTTGGATAACTCAGCGTTTACTCAAAAGCCATTACTCATTTAAGTCGCATAGCACAGTCTTTACAGGTACAAAACAATGACTAAATCACGCGTTCATATTACCCCACACATGCACTGGGATCGTGAATGGTACTTCACCACTGAAGAGTCTCGTATTCTTTTGGTGAACAACATGGAAGAGATCATGCAACGTCTGGAGAGCGATCCAGAATACAAATACTATGTACTCGATGGCCAGACAGCGGTCCTTGAAGACTACTTTGCTATCAAGCCTGAAAACAAAGAGCGTGTACGTGACTTAGTTCAGGCGGGCAAACTTATTGTTGGTCCTTGGTACTCTCAAACCGACACTATGCAGGTTGGTGGTGAGTCAATCATTCGTAATATGTTGTATGGCCTACGTGATTGTCTAGAGTTAGGCGAGCCAATGAAAATTGGCTACCTGCCAGACTCATTCTCAATGAGCTCACAATTGCCAATGATCTATAACGGCTTTGATATTGACACTGCAATGTTCTGGCGCGGTTGCTCTGAGCGTCACGGTACGAACAAAACTGAGTTCTTATGGCAATCTAATGATGGTTCAGAAGTTTCGGCACAAGTACTGCCTCTTGGTTATGCGATTGGTAAGTACCTACCTCAAGATGAAGAAGGGTTGCGTGCTCGCCTAGACAAATACTTCCCTGTGTTAGAAAAGCCGTCAGTGACCAAAGACATTCTGCTACCAAATGGTCACGATCAGATGCCAATCCAACAAGACATCTTCGAGGTGATGGACAAGCTGCGTGAGGTTTACCCGGAACGTGAGTTTGTGATGAGTCGCTTTGAAGAGGTATTCGACCGCATCAAGCAAGAGCGCGATCAACTAGACACCGTAAAAGGCGAGTTTAACGACGGTAAATACATGCGTGTACACCGTACGATTTCGTCAACTCGGATGGATATAAAGCTGATCCATGCTCAGGTAGAGAACAAGATCGTCAATATCCTAGAACCGCTCGCTTCTATCGCTTGGTCACTAGGCTTTGAATACCACCACGGTCTGATTGAGAAGATGTGGAAAGAGAGCATGAAGAACCATGCCCACGACTCTATCGGTTGCTGCTGTTCAGACAAGGTGCACGCTGAGATTCTTAATCGCTACATCCTAGCCGACGATATGGCGAGCAATCTGATCACATTCTACAAGCGTAAAATCGTTGACCATATGCCAGCTCATGAAGGCTGCGACAAATTAGCCTTCTTCAACCTATCGCCATACGAACGTGAAGAGGTGATAAACACCACCATCACTATCCGTGCAGAGCAGTTCAATATCTTTGATGATAATGGCAACCCAGTTGAGTACTTCATCCAAGATCAGCGAGTGATCGACCCAGGCAAAATTGACCGCCAAATCGTTCACTATGGTAACTATGATCCGTTTATTGAGTACGATATTCAGATTAAACAATCTGTACCTGCGATGGGCTTTACCACTTTGCATATCCAAGGCAACGAGAAAGGCACTCAAAAAATTGCCGATCAGAAAGACTACCTACTAGAGAACGAATTCTACACCATTAAAGTGAATGACAACGGTACCTTAACCATCTTGGATAAAGAGACTGAGATGACTTATGACCAAGTGCTGCGAATTGAAGATGGTTCAGATGATGGTGATGAGTACGACTACTCTCCATCTCGTAAGGAGTGGCTGCTTTACTCAGATGAGTTCAAGGTAGAAACCGATATTAAACATGAAGGCTTCCAATCTGTTGCTAGCATCAAACTACGAATGGATGTACCAGCTAATCTGCAAGAGCGCGAAGAGCGCACAGGACGAAACGGATTTGTCGATGTCGATTGTCAAGTGGTACTTAAAGCCGGTTCACGCCGTATCGAAGTTCGCATGGAGCTAGATAACCAAGCAGATGATCACCGTGTGCGCGTGCTAATTCCAACGCCATTTGTATCTGAAAATGTGGTGGCAGATAACCAGTTTGGTCTAATCACACGTCCAACCAACGACCCTGCGATGCAAGTGTGGGAGCAAGAAGGCTGGAAAGAAGCTCCAGTACCGGTTTATCAACTGATGAACTTTGCAGCAGTAGAGAATCAAACTGGTGGTTTGGCGTTCATGACTAATGGCCTGCGTGAGTTTGAAGTGGTTTCGAGCCAAAGCAATGAAGAGCGTGACACTTTCGCACTAACTTTGCTACGTGGTGTCGGCGTACTGGGTAAAGAGGAGCTGTTGCTACGTCCGGGACGTCCTTCAGGCATCAAGATCCCAACTCCAGATTCGCAAACGCGTGGCAAGTTAGCGTGTGAGTTCAGCTTACTTGGTTTTGCTGGTAACCATATCGAGGCCAACGTTATGGCTAAAGCACGAGATTATGTAACGCCAATCGAGTGTTACAACAAGATCCCGTACAACGCTATGAAGCTAAACGTTGGTGAGCAAGACAAGCCGATAACTTACTCGCTTCTTACTAAAACGCAGAAAGGCGCGGTGCTTAGCGTACTTAAGAAAGCAGAAGATGAAGATGCACTGATCCTACGTGTCTACAACCCAGCAGAAACTGGTGAGATAGAAGATGGCGTCGCTTTCACTAGCACGGTCACTTCATGGCAAGAGACCAGCATGGATGAACGAGTACGTGATACTGAAGTCGCTAGCCAGAGTTTTGGCGTGCTCCAAGCGTGTCAGGCGAAGTCGTTCCTAGTTAAGTTCTAAACCAATACAGACTCCGCCCAAGCTACTGGGCGGACATGGTGCACAATTATGAAGATTGTTATAGCTCCTGACTCATTTAAAGAGTCGTTATCAGCTAAACAAGTATGCGAATGCATAGAAGCCGGGTTTGCTCAAATCTTCCCCAAAGCCGAATATGTTCATTTGCCATTGGCAGATGGAGGTGAAGGGACGGTCGAGGTATTGATGCAAGGACTTGAGGGTGAGGTTCGTCAATCTAAAGTTACTGGCCCTTTAGGCGAGGTTATCACAGCCAGATGGGCTCTATTGGATGGTGGCCAAACTGCGCTGATCGAGTTTGCTGCTGCTTCAGGTCTCGACCTCGTTCCACATGAGCAACGAAATCCTGCGTTAACGACAAGTTATGGCACTGGTGAACTAATTAAGGAAGCGTTAAATCTTGGCGTTTCTAAGGTTTTACTTGGGTTAGGAGGCAGTGCGACCAATGATGCGGGTGCAGGAATTGTACAAGCGTTGGGCGTTAAACTAATAGATGAACAAGGTAATGAATTGGCTCGTGGTGGTGCTGCCTTGGTTGACATTACAACTATTGATTTCTCGGATATCCACCCGCGAACAAAGGAGGTGGAATTTATCGTTGCGTGTGATGTAGAAAACCCACTGATTGGTGAAAATGGTGCGAGTTATACCTTCGGCCCACAGAAGGGGGCAACGCCAGAGCTTGTTAAACAGCTAGATATCGCCGTTGCACATTTTGCCGCTGTGAGCGCTAAGACAACAGCCATCGATCATTCTGGAACAGTGAGTTTTGGCGCGGCTGGCGGTACGCCGATGGGACTATCTCTTTTGTTCGACATTCAAGTCAAGCAAGGTATTGAGATGGTGCTAGATGTACTGGATGCGGACAAAGTACTAGAAGGTGCTGATATTGTAATAACAGGGGAGGGGCAAATGGATAACCAAACCTTAGAAGGAAAGGCTCCCTTTGGCATTGCAAAGCGCGCACTGCGTAAAGACATTCCAATCATTGGCATTGCTGGTTCACTGGGCCAAGAAATTGATGAGTTATACAGTACGATAAATTGTACTTTTGGCACAGTTCGTTCTCCGCAACCACTAGAACAAGTCCTTACTGAAGCGAGAAGTAACCTCATTCGTACAGCCCGTAATATTGCAGCCACACTTAAGCTTGGCGCCAAAATATTAGATTAAAGTGAGGAGTAGTTATGTATCTATATAAACTAGATAATGTTATTCAAAACTACGCATGGGGTAGCAGAAACTCCATTCATGATCTGTTTAGTATTAATAATCCGGCTCAAGAACCACAGGCTGAGATCTGGATGGGTGCTCACCCTAATGGTTGCTCTAGACTGAATGAAACTGGTGAGCCACTGTCAGACGTTATTGAATAAAACAAAATGGATATCTTAGGTGACTACACGGCGGCACGTTTTGGTGACCTTCCTTTTTTGTTTAAAGTGCTAGCGGCAGAGACCCCACTTTCTATTCAAGTGCATCCAAGTAAGCGAAAAGCGAAACAAGGCTTTGAACGAGAAAACCTAAAAGGGATACTCACGGAATCGGCTTTTTTTCATTCAAGTTTATGGTTCAGTGAAAGCAAGAAAAGAGGCTTAGACACCTCTTTTCTCGTTAAAGATAATTGATGGTCTTACGCCAGAGCGCTTTTGGGAGCTCGTCGAGGTCGATTTTGTCCACCACTACGAGTTGGTTTCGTACCTTGGGTAGTAACTGCATTGCTTGGGTTGCGTTTGGGCTTGTTCGACGTATTGGCGTTGCGACCGTTGGCCACATTACCTGAGCGTTGACCATCGTTATGCTCTGGCTTATCTTTTTTAGGTTTCTTTGGCTTTTTCGCTTTCATAGGCAAAAGTGATGGCGAGTTTGGCAGTTTATTGACCGGAGAAAAAGCTTCAATTTCAATACGTTCTAGCACATTTTGCGTCAGGCGTTCAATAGCAAACATATCTTTCGCTTCATCAGCGCACACTAAAGAAATCGCATTACCTTCAGCGCCAGCACGGCCAGTACGACCAATGCGGTGTACATAATCTTCAGGGACATTCGGCAGTTCAAAATTGACTACCTGTGGTAACTGGTCAATATCGATTCCACGTGCAGCGATATCCGTTGCAACAAGAATACGAATTTCACCATTTTTAAAGTTGGCTAAAGCCTTGGTACGAGCACCTTGACTCTTGTTTCCGTGAATAGCCGCAGCAGCGATGCCACTTTTCTCTAACTGGGCAGTTAAACGGTTTGCACCATGTTTAGTGCGCGTGAAAACCAGTGCCTGTTTCCAGTTATTGTCGTTGATCAATTTGATCAGCAACGACGGTTTTTTAGACTTATCAACGGGGTGAACCCACTGTTTAACCGTTTTAGCGGTACTGTTGCGTGGTGTAACTGAAATCTCGACTGGATTATTGACCAACCCTTTCGCTAGTTGTCTTATCTCATCAGAAAATGTCGCTGAAAATAAAAGGTTTTGACGTTTAGGCGGCAGTAACGCAAGAATCTTTTTGATGTCTCGAATAAAACCCATATCCAGCATGCGGTCAGCTTCATCAAGAACCAATATTTCTAACTGATTAAATTTAATCGCTTTTTGATTGTAGAGATCAAGCAGGCGGCCTGGTGTGGCAACCAAAACGTCCACTCCACGACGCATTTTCATCATTTGTGGATTCACTTTGACCCCACCAAAAACCACTTCAGATTTAAGCGGTAAATTCTGTCCATAAGTGGTGACGTTATCGGCAACTTGGGCTGCTAACTCACGGGTTGGAGTGAGAATTAAAGCACGAACTTGGTTCGGTCCTGCTTTCGGCCCTTTCACGAGTAAATCTAAAATAGGAAGGGTGAATCCTGCGGTTTTACCTGTGCCTGTCTGAGCAGCTGCCATCACATCTTTGCCTTCAAGTACGGCTGGTATGGCTTGCGCCTGAATTGGCGATGGTGTTTCGTAACCCTGAGAAGCGACAGCTTTCAGGATAGCATTAGATAAACCCAGAGAGGCAAAACTCATTAAAATGTCTCGATATGTAAAAGAATAGTGATCCGCATCATGTTGCGGAAAGGCGCAAGCATACAGCAGTCACGCTGAAAGTGCTATGGAATGTATGTCTGCGATTACTTCAAAACGAAACGTTACGTTGTTTAGCTTAAATAATTACTTAATGGGTGAGTTGAATCGTTTATGATGTGGTCAACATGCATTGGCTATGTTTTCTGAATGAAAGTGAAATGAAAGGTGGATTCGATGCAAAATAGTGGGCTTCCAAAAAATTTTTTATGGGGTGGTGCGGTTGCAGCACACCAAGTTGAAGGTGGTTGGGATAAAGCAAGTAAAGGCATCAGCATTGTTGATGTTTTATCGAAAGGGGCTCATGAAGTACCTCGAGTGATTACTGATGGCGTTGGTGATCATTATTTTTACCCAAACCACCAACCACTACAAACTTGCACAAGCTGGTATTGCTTTTGACGCCGCTTTAACGTTTGAAGGCGATAATATGATGCAGTCAGGGTATGCTGCAGTTATGAAGTTCTTAGAACAAAAAGCTATCTTTAGTGCTATTTTAGCCTGTAACGATGATATGGCGTTAGGAGCGATGAGAGCCCTGCACGAACATGGTCTTTCGATCCCCTCTGATGTGTCAGTGATTGGTATTAATGATGAACCGCAGCGGCTTATTCAGTCCCTAGCTTATCAACGGTCTCTTTACCGATTGAGCAGTTAACGAAAGACGCGGTGGAATTAGCTCTACAGCTGGCTGAAAGGAAAAATATTCAACTAGTTACGGCTCGGTGCTATTTAGGTCAGCTTATTCAACGCGAGTCAACAGCATCAGCTACTTGCTGATATCTATTTATTTTTTCAAAAAAAACTGTATAAACAAACAGTAAAAAACTTGACATCGTAATAGCTTCTACTAATCTGTATGTATATACAGTAAAGTTGGAGGTGAAATATGTTGTGGGAAACGTTAGAACGAGTTAACCGCCTTCGCCAAGAGGCGTTAGCCAATCCAGACTTTGTCCAATCTGCTCAAGAACATGAAGAAACGCTAAAACAAGTCGAGCAGTACTTTGAACCAACAAAACGTCGCAAGGTTGCTAAACGTGCAAAGAGCTTGGCTGATATCTATGAGCAGGCAGAGTTTGGTGAAAATCCATCTGGTGTTCAGCATTAACCATTGATCAAATTACTCATCAATCTAATAAAGAGAGAGGAGCCGTTGAAGTGGCTCTTCTCTTTTAGCTATTCGGCTTAACTGTTTTATATATTCGCTACAGTAGAGTTAACGCAGTGTTTTCAGTGAGAGAAGTGCCCAGTCAAATATACGGACTGCTTTGAAATTGGCCACTTGAGATGGTTTTGTTTAGGAATCATTTGGGAAATGAAGTCGAAAGGTGTATAAAAGCGCCATTCAAACCGAAAGAGAGAAGATGATGAAAATTGAGAAGCTAGAAAACAAAAACCGCCGTATCCGTAAAAAACTATTTTTAGGTGAATTTGCGATTTTAGGTTTTGAAGTTAGCTGCGCGACATCTATCAAAGATTTCGAGCAATATGATCTCTTCGTTGATGAGTTTATTGATTACATAGACAGCATTGGTCTGTGCTTCGGCGGCGGTGGTCTAGAGCTATTCGAAGGATTCTTGTGTGCAACGGATCGTTACCGTTCAGTGACAGAAGAAGAAAAAGCACAAGTCGTGAAATGGCTAGAAAGCCGTGCGGAAGTAAACAAAGTTGACGTTAGTGAATTAGTTGACGCGAATTACGCATAATCACGATAACTTGATAAAGTCTCATTAAGTCGATGACGAAAAGCCAGAGTGTGTTTACTCTGGCTTTTTACTAACTAAAAATCAGCCTGCTTAACGAAATAAGGGTTGCTGTATTTCTGAGCAGGGCCTAATTTGGAAACTACCAACTTATTCCATAGCGCTTTGTCAAAACCTTCTTTAGGAATTGATGGATAAAGTGTCTCTGCTTCTTCTCTAGCAAAATTCAAGAACTGCTTTTTCTTACTCTGATTATACTCTTTTGCTATACGATTAAAGTTACGAATCCATTCTTGCTTATATTTGCGCAAGGCCGGCTCCGCCTGCTCGAGAGGAACACGTGATAGATAGACTCGCTTATACGATACTTTACGATCGATCATCGTTCTCATGCTCGTTTGGATATAACGGCCATGATGAGTAATCGAAATATCATTTTCATCAAATAGGTTTACGCACCAGCCTTTTGGGAAAAAGTTGGGTTTCCTAAATTGCTTGTTTCTTGCGACCAATACTTGGTGTAGCACCAAATCTGACGTACCCTTAAAGGTTCTTTGCCATTTGGAAATTCGAATTTGTAATGAGCCTGGTAGGCGGTAGACATTAGTAAATTTATCTTCGTTCATGACTTCTACAGTAATTAGTTAAATACATCACTTGAAACAAATATTGAGATTATTTGCCCGATGAAAACGGCACCATAATTTATGAAATGCCAACAATGACAGCCAACGACGTAAAGTTGAATTATTGTAATTACGTATAGATCTCACGCTATCCATCATCATTTCGATGTGCTGTGAGTATGAGAGATTCTACAAGGTTTATACAAAAATGCGAGCTTAGCATGGCGTTAAATATGTGCAGAGATCGAAATATTTGATTTTTTGTTGAAAAATTTAGAGATAATTCGTTGTATTGCCGAATCAAGTTAATAGAAATAAACTCATCTAGAGATAAAGCACCATACCTCATAGCTTTTCCCATAGGGGGCTTGTAAAAGGTAAAATCGAAGATATGGTGCTTTTGATGTTATTGGTTAAGTAAAATTAGTCCATTTGGCAGGGCATCACCGAATACACGCTTTGATTCACTTTCTGAAAGAGTATTCACTTCCTCGACAAGCGCGACCCAAGATTCCGCGACTCTACTCTGTTTTAACTTACTTAACACTTGCGAGCGGTATTGATCTGAAATATCAAGCTGTCTATCGCCTGTTTTTCTGCATATCATCACTGCAGCAAAGGCTATCATTGGCTCTTTTTGCCAGTTTTGTTCCAGTATTTTAGGAAGCCATTGCTCTGCTTGTTCTCGGGGGATAACCGAATGGTGGCTGCCATATAATGGAGTGCGAGATGCTAGTCGGCCAACCGCCCACCAATGTGCTTGTTCAAATTGAGTATGGTTGATGGCTTTATTTAAAAACCAGCTTGCTAATAACACTTTATCTTCCACTTCTAGATTTTCTAGCGAAGCCGCAAGTCGTACCATCGATTCATAACCTTTATTTTGCGCTTCTTGTGCCGATTTAGGGTTTTTCATTGCTCCAGGATGAAGGTATCTGGCAATATCGGACAAAATGGTTTCCTGCTGTTCTTGATTTAATCCACCAGCAATACGTCGCCAAAATACCCACCAATCGCTCCAACCTTGATGATTCTGAAACTGAATACCTTGTTGGTATAAACTCCAAATTTGTTCAATGCGCCATGCATCGGTTAGGTCACCAAACCCAGGTCGAAGAGCAAAACCCGCTAAACGTAGCCAGTTTTTCTCATGCTGCTCAGAACGACGTCGACGCTTTCTCCCTTGTGTGAACGAATCAAATAAGTGACGTAGCGTAGTAAAATCCCACTCATCTCGTTTTCCTAGCCATTTTTCTAAGTCTTTGCTGAGTGTTTTTATTGCCTGACTATCGGCACTATTTTTATTGCCGCTGTAAAGGCGGGTGATCAGATCTTTCGAGTCTTGCAAGCGAGGATGAAGTTTAACTTGTTCATCATCACTGGCTTGTTGGTTACGTACTTCAAATTCAAGTTGCCAGCGTTTACTCTCATCTTCCACACTGACACACTCAATTTTTAGTGTGCCAACCTCGGTCAGCTGGCAAGCCAGTTGCACTTCCACTCTCTGCTTTTGATTGGCATGCATGGTTGGTTCATCTGTACCATCCAAGCTCGTAATGTAAGGCGGGAGAGGGCTAAACATATCATGATCAACGGGCACCAAAATGCCATTTTGTAGAGCGGTATTGTTGGATAATGTGTCATGAGTGGACGTCAATAGGTTGAAACGAACCGGTTCACCTAACGTGAGTGAAAAACGTCGGCTGGTGAGTCGAATCTCTTGTCCTTCTTCTGTGCCTTTGGCAAGAAGACACAATGCTTTACCTAGTTTATTTCTTTCTGGTAGATGCAAGAAATAAGATCGGGCAGATCCCCCGCCAATTTTAAGTTGTGCACCCCGGCGAGCTTTACTAAAGGCAACCGCACCCAATGCAACAGACCAGTCGGGATGAGGGTTATCAAGAACGGTGATATCAGAACCGCGCCAATGTGTTAGTAATTGGATAATGCGTGAAGTAATTAATTCACTATTAAACACGCCGCCATTAAGTAAAAGCCCAACCGGAATGGCGGGGGTGTTTTGCTCATGCTTTAGAGCGCTGCGTGACACGTGTTGATGCTGGGTCAAAAATTCGGCGATATGCTTACTGACCGCTGGGTCTGCCACATAAGGCAAACCAAATTCAACAACGGCACTGCGGCGTCTGTTTGGAACGTCATTAAAGGAAGATATTGGGAAAAAACCATCTAGGGCGATTTGATGCACTTCTTGCTTGGTCAGGGAAATACTTTTTGTTCCCCCCAGCAGTTTTGAGCCGCTGCCGAGCATCGTGATTTTCATTTCATCGGGTGCTTGGTTTGAAAGCAGCTGCTCTTTGGCTTGTCGAGTTTGTTGAATCAGTTTGGTTAAACTTGCGGCTGTGAGTTTTTTCGATTGATTGAAACGTTGCTCAGCCAAATGCGCGAGGGCTAAGTCGAGGTTATCACCCCCTAGCATTAAATGTTCACCCACGCCGATTCGGTCGAGTGATAGCTCACCTTGATCTGAGTGTTTTGCTTCAATCAAACTTAAATCTGTCGTTCCGCCGCCAACATCACATACTAAAATTAAAGGCAATTGTTGTAATTCATCTGCGGCAGTATGGCGGTGGCGTGCGTACCAGTCATAGCATACCGCTTGTGGTTCTTCGAGTAAGACAATGCGATTCAAGCCTGCAAGTGAAGCCGCTTCAACGGTGAGTTTACGTGCAGTTTCATCAAAAGAAGCTGGTACCGTAACGACGACTTCTTGATCTTCCAATCGGTTACTTGGGTGTCGGTAATTCCAAGCTTGTCTAATGTGGTTTAAGTAACTGGCACTTGCCACAACAGGCGACACTTTATCGACATCTGCCGCACCAGCCCAAGGCAAGATATCTTGTCGACGATCAACCGCTTGGTGTGAAAGCCAGCTTTTGGCACTAGAGACTTGGCGTCCTTCCACTTTTGCTCCGAGATCGCGAGCCCATTGGCCGATGATGACATTGGTCGTGTCACCAGTAACAGGTTGAATATTCCACGGTAGGGTTAAGTCATTGGCTGAAATTTGTCCATCAGCAGGGTGATAGCGAAATGATGGTAATAAAGGTTTACGAACCACTTCACCGGGGCCGATGAGTTGGTCAATCTCAAAAAGACTAACGGGGGAACTTTCTAATTGATCGGTTATTTCACAAAATGCGACCACAGTATTGGTGGTTCCTAAATCAATACCGACAAGAAAACGAGGAGAGGTCATGGTGGCACCTATGTTCCAAAAACGGCATCCATAAAGATGCCGCTTCAAAGTTTACTGAGTGGATTGCGAATCTTCTCGCACATCGAATTCTACGTGCCATTTTTGGCCATTATCAGAAGCAATTGCCTCAAGATATAAAGTGCCTAATTCCGTGACACGTGAAGCTAACGTCACTGGCACGACATCACCTTGACGACGTCCTTCAGATATTGGTAGCGTTACTTGAATTTCTGGAAGTTCTTCTAATTCATCGGGTGCCCAGTAATCGAGGTGAGTACCTGCTTGATCTTCACGACGTACGGTTGACCCAAAGAATTGGAAATGCACAGGCTCTCCAATTACTAACCCAAATTCTTGGCTAGGCACTGGTGTGCTCGAACCTTCTTCCATACCAAATGGAGCGACACATAGTGCTTCCATTGGTGGTGCCATTCCCGGTATGGCAGGCATTGCACTTTCAATTCCTACGTAGTAGCTAGAGGCAATGCCACCGCGAATACGAACGCCCTGACCACGGCGAACCGCACCATAATAGGCAGCGCCGCTAGCAACGGCAAGATCAAGATCTAAACCGCTTAAACGTTTAGCGTGCGCCGCGTTAGCCGAACTTAGCCATGCGTTAATGATCCCAAATAAACGATCGGCCAGTAAATTCGACTTCAGCACACCACCGTTAAATAAAACAGCCGTAGGTTTGATGAAATCGGCTTTTGGGGCGTCTCCCATACCAGGCATACCCGCAAAAGGGTTATATTCATTGTGCGTAGTTGTTTCACCGGTGGCATTAGCTTGCTTTGACAAGAAAGCCGCAATATGACGAGTGATACCAGCATCTTGTGCGTAAGGTAAGCCCATTTGAGTCAGTGCGCCGCGCGTTTTTTGTACGGGATGCTCACTAATGCTGACACTTGGGAAAAAGCCATCCACTAACATTTGCTGAACTTCTTGTTGAGTCAGTTCTGTTTTTAGTGTGCTACCGAGTAGCTTTGAGCCTCGGCTAGGCACAACAATCGGCACGGAAGCGAGTTCGCGGTCGTTAAGTAGCGCTTCTTTGGCATCACGACAAGCGTGTGTCATCGCTTGTATTTGCCACGGAGCTAGTTCTTTACCTTCTTGCGCCAGTTTCATTTTAAGGCGATAGGCAAGAGCGAGATCCATGTTGTCGCCACCAAGTAAGATATGCTCACCGACGGCAATACGATTTAAAGTTAGGTTGCCTTCCTCTTCAGTTACTTCAACTAAAGAAAGGTCGGTGGTACCACCACCAATGTCGACGACTAATACAATATCACCAACATTAACTTCATCACGCCACGTCTCATTGCTGTTATCGATCCAGCTATAGAGTGCAGCTTGCGGTTCTTCAAGCAGTGTTAGGTGATCAAAACCAACGTTACGTGCTGCTTCTGCAGTTAAATCACGGGCGGCCGGGTCAAAAGAAGCGGGGACGGTAATAGTCACATCTTGCTCAGAGAGTGGCTGCTCTGGATGAGTATGATCCCATGCTGCTTTTAAATGTTCTAAATAATATTCCGTTGCTTTTAGTGGCGAAACTTTTTCAATATCATCACTGCTTCCGGCGGGAAGAAAAGCTTCTCTGCGATTGACACCACCATGGCACAACCATGATTTTGCACTAGCGACAAGACGAATCGGGGTTTTACTGCCAAGGTTACGCGCAATCGCGCCAACTAAAGCGGTTGGTTCTGTTGACCAAGGTAAAACACGTGAAGCAGCGTTCATTTCATGTTCGTGAGGTTGGTATAAAAACGAAGCTAATTGAGTTCGACTTTCCACGGTGCCTGGTGCGGTGAGCTGCGGAATGCTCATCACTGAAACGCGTGCATCTTCATCTTGAGTATCAACAAAAGAGAGTACGCAGTGGGTGGTACCTAAATCGATACCAACACTGAATTTAGGGAATTGTTGTTCCATTACAGTTCAACCTCAGCAGGGGCGATGATACTAGCGTCGTAGTTTTCTGCTAATTTTGGCAGTGTCATTGACGTTGCTTTCCAACCTTTATGAACGAGTGTGCCATTAAACGGTGCGCTGCCTGTAACATTACCAGTAAGACGAATCTGTTGTGGGTTAAAACCAGCTTCAATGGTAATGCGAGTTTCTTCATCTTCTGAGCGGATTGGGCTTAGTTCGACATAATCTTTCAAAACTTTTTGACCGCCGGCGTGAATGACGCGCGCGGCCGCACCGACTTCTTCGTCAGAAAAAGCAGAGACATCTTCATTGAGAAAATCAATCAGACGTGCTTCTTGCTGCATAAGGGATAGTAGTTGCATTGCAGAGTCTGTTGAGGCAGTTGCTAATTTGGATTCGACTTCAACCACACGTTCTATCACTTTTTCAACTTCAACAATTTTCTCAACTTCAATGATTTTTTCGATCGGTTTTTCGACTTCGACAATTTTCTCAACCGGTTTTTCAATGATTTTCTCAACGACTTTTGATTTGCGAGAAACGGCAATAATGAGCAGTAAAATGCTGGATGCAGCAAGACCTGCGTGCAGCATATCAAATGTGGTAGGAATCATATTTAAATCGAAGTTCATACGGAATTCTCTGTAGACAATGGTGCAGAGGTTATTAGAGTGGCAACGTCTGCGCTGAATAGACTTAAAAATAGGGACGAAGTCTACCATATTCAAGCCTGAAGGCTTCAGGAAAGTAGGATTAATCAGTATTAAGACGATTTGATAGCTCACTCTTTAAACAATAAAAGCTCAAATGAACGATGAACGACGACTAACTGTGCGAACGGCTTTTTACAGAGTCGAGTTTTGACAGCGAGTCAGGTAAAATTCATCACTCTGAAAACTAAATTAAAGGATTCGCCTGAACAATGAACTATAACCGAGTTGTCTGTTTCGACTTAGAGATGTGTTGTTGGAATAAAAATGGCGTTGGGACAACTGGCGAAATCATTGAAATTGGTTTGGCTGAGATTGATGTTCAATCAGGTGAAATCGTCAAGCGTGCACAATATTATGTCAAACCAGAACAAGATGAAGTGTCTCTGTTCTGTAGTGAGCTGACTGGAATTACGCCACGCAAAATTGAAAAGCAAGGCCGTCCTTTGGTTGAAGTGTTGAAATCAATGGTAAAAAACTTCGGCGGTCCAAATAAAATTTATGCTTCATGGGGGCGAGATGACATAATTCTTGCTAATGAGTGTCAACAAAAAGGCATTGATATGCCATTTAAAGAGTTTTTAAACCTGTCGACCTTGTACCGCATTCAACACCGACTCAAAGAAAAGCGCATAGGCCATCGCGCCGCGCAAGAATCTCAGGGTATTGAATGGGAAGGCCGTCAGCATTCCGGTTATGTGGACGCTTACAACCTCGCCAAGCTTGCTCTAACCATGTTGTGAAAGCTTAAGCATATGGCTTATTTTAAGGTGTGAAAGCCAGAATAGATTCGGGTAGCGGTGGTAAACCAACACGCAGCACCAAATAGATAAGCGAGCATGGAGAAGTGGCTTGGTAGCAGGCAAAATGCAATGAAACAGGCGATGGTCTCCGTGCCTTCTGTCAAACCACTCATATAATAGAGTGACTTGTGTTTATACACCGGGTTTTCGATGCCGCGTTTGCCCGCCATAACAGCAAAAGCAAGAAAACTGCTGCCAGTACCGATAAATGAAAAAATCAGAAAGGCGCCAGCCACGGCATTTTGTTCTGGATTTGCCAATACAAAACCAAATGGAATCAGTGAGTAGAATAAAAAGTCTAAGCTGATATCAAGAAACCCGCCGGAATCGGTTATTCCCTGCATTCTGGCCAGAGCGCCATCCAAGCCATCGCATATTCGGTTTAATACAATAAATAGCAGTGCCCATAAGTACTGTTCAGTTACCAATGCTGGCAGTGCAAAGCAGCCCACGATAAAACCAAACACGGTGGTTTGATTGGCGGTTATGCCGCATTTATTTAATAGGCGAGCGCCGAGAGTTAAAGGTGTGCGAATGACTTTGATACTTAAACGATCAAGCATGGTTTGTCTCCCATGGCCAGGTTAATACAGCACTGCCTGCGGGTACATCCTGCTTATCGTGTGTCACCATCAAAGCAGGGATGTTGGCTTGTTTCAGTTGTTCAAACACCCAATCCCTAAACTGTATACGTAGATCTTTGTCCAATTTGCTAAACGGTTCATCAAGCAGGGCAACTTTAGGTTTGGCTAACAGCATTCGTATCAATGAGATTCTCGCTCGTTGGCCGCCAGAGATTTGGTCTGGGAAAGAGTTGGCTAAATTGGCTAATGAAATATGAGTGAGTGCCTGTATCGCCAGCTCTTTTCGGTGGTGGCCTTTTATTGAATTTGGCAGGGCAAAAGCGAGGTTTTCCCATACAGATAGGTGAGGGAAAAGCAAATCATCTTGGAATAATATCCCCACTTCTCGTTGATGAGCTGGGAGTGAATTTAAGGTTACTCCCTCTAAAGTCAACGTCCCTGAATAGTCAAACTCATTGGATAAATGACCGGCTATTACATCTAGTAAGGTTGATTTTCCACAGCCGCTTGGTCCCATTAAGGTCAGAATTTCTCCCTTGCCTATTTGCATATTAAGCGAAGAAAAGAGTAACTCACCTTGGGATTTACGGATGGTGAGGTTTTCGAGACAGAGACTCATTCGGTAATAAACCTTTTAGTGTGATTCGGCGATACTTTATTTGTAATCGACTGATAAATATTGATAAAGAAAAGAATAGTAGCGGCAAAATAGCTTGCCAAATGGCATAGATAGCCGTCACTCTGCGGTCGAATCCACTCGACAATGCAACTGCTTCGGTAGTCACAGTACTGATGCGCCCTGCACCTAGCATCAAGGTGGGTAAATATTGCGCAAGACTTACGCTAATACCAACAGCCCAAGCAAAAACAATAGCAGGTAGTAGTATTGGTATTTTTATTCTCATCCAAGTTTGTAGCGGTGTTTTACCCAGACTTAATGCGACCTTGGTGAGCCCGTTGTCAAAGCTTCTCCAAGGGCCGTCAAGCGATAGATAGACAAAAGGAAAAGCAAAAAAAACATGAGCCCAAATGACCCAAAAGAAATAGGCATCACTTTTTAAATAAAGCGCCACAACTTGTAGCCCGAATAAAACCGACAATTGTGGTATTAGCATCGGGATTGCAATGATATAACCTGGGATCTGCCACTGGTATTTGCATCGATATTCATGAGCAATGAGGGCAAAAATCAGTGCAGTTGAGGAGGCGATAATCGCAATGACCACACTTTGGTTTACCGTGCTTAAGATACTGTGCCACTCTAATTGCCAGAATCGGTCACTATAACGGCTTGGCAGTAAATCAGGGAAACGCCAACGTTGAGCAAAGCTCCAAATGACCATCAGTGGCACCATCAAAAGGGTCAGAGAAATAATACCAATGAAAAATGTTTTACCGGGTAACATTACCCCATAACGGCCTGAATATTGCCAATGTCTCCACAATTTGGTGACCGTCCACTCAACTCCACGAGCAAAGGCTATCAATGCTAAAGCAATGGCAAATAGCACCATCGCTCCGGCGGCAGCGCGTGGTAATAGTGTTAGGTCGGGGTCACTAAACCATTGCCACACTAATACGGCAAATGTGGGGGGATTGGTGGGGCCAAGAACTAAAGCAACGTCGACTACTGACAGACTATAAGCGATTACTGCGAGCATCGGAAAACGGAGTTTTACCAGCCATTGGGGGAAAATACATTTCCACCACATTTGCGCTTGGTTATAGCCTAAAGATGCACTCACTTTTTCAATGTGATCGATCTTGAGTTGTGAAAGAATCGAAATGCTCATTAGCAATAGAAAAGGGACTTCCTTTAGCGCAAGCATCACTATCAAACCCAATGCATGTGGATCTTTTATAAACAGTGCAAGGTCATCTACATTGTACGAGTTTGGCTTAAAGCCGAACAGACCGTGTAAGGTACGAACCCCCATACCTGTCGGTGCAAACAGGAATGCAAAGCCAATCGCGAAAGCGACATGCGGCGTTGCAAGTAGTGGCGAAAGAGAGAGT
This sequence comes from Vibrio sp. S12_S33, assembly GCF_963889785.1. NCBI lineage: Bacteria > Pseudomonadati > Pseudomonadota > Gammaproteobacteria > Vibrionales > Vibrionaceae > Vibrio > Vibrio sp. S12_S33. The sequence goes on from NZ_CAWPQZ010000015.1 coordinate 64,308, forward strand.
TCTACTTTACGCCAGAATTTACTTCCCCAGCTCGCCTGTAAAATGGCAAAACTGATTAAGCAGGCGATATAGCTGCTAGCAATTGCTGAGTATACGGTGAGTCCAATAGAGCGCCATACCCCTTGCCAATCAAAGACCATGGCAAATCCACCGAGTGATAAGTGATGCAGGCCAATCGGTGGTATATAGCCGAACGAAGAGGCCACGACCCCCAGTAAACCGGGGATCGTGGGGACAATACAAACTAAAATAATGATCAGATAGAGGGCTCTTAACATCTACTTTAGCTTCCGTAGCGTTTAAGCCACTCTTTTTCTAGCGCTGATTGCCAACTAGGATGTGGCTCTCCCACGGACTTGAACTGTTTGGTGTTTTTCGCACTGCCGGTTAAATACTGGCTACTTAATACCGACGGGTCGCCCCATACCTTGAGATCTCCTTTACGAGATTGTGCTTCAGGGCTTAGCAGAAAGTTAATCGCCACTTGTGCGCCTGCATTAGCTGTCGCATTCCAAGGTATGGCTAAGAAGTGAATGTTGGAAAGTGCACCATACTCCATCGCATAGACTTTGGTTGTATCCGCTAATGTGCCATTGGCTTGAGCTGAGAAAACCGCATTTGGATTGAAAGTAATCGCAAGGTCAAGTTGGCCGTCATCCAGTAATTGAACGGTTTCAGAAGTACCAGCTGGAAATTGCTGACCGCCACGCCACGCGACTTTATGGAATTGGTCAAGGTAATTCCACAGTGGTTGAGTGATAACGTCAAAGTCACTTTGTGTAACTGGTTTGGCTAATGCCGCGTCATTATCTGTCAGTTCAATAAGCAGCGATTTTAAAAAGCTAGTACCGTGAAATTCTGGTGGGCGAGGGTAGCTTAAGCGATTAGGGAACGCTTGGGCGTAACTAAGCATTTCGGCAAAAGAATGCGGAGGATTATTAAGCGTGGCTGAGTTATGAATAAACACCAGTTGTCCTACACCCCAAGGAGCTTCTAGCCCTTCTGTTGGCTCAGAAAAATCGTTGTCTATAGGCAGTGTTTTATCAACATATTTCCAGTTAGGGAGATCTTGTACGAAAGGACCAAATAATAGGTTGTTATCCTTCATGGATTTGAAGTTTTCACCGTTAATCCAAACCATGTCGACACTGCCATCGTTATCTTTCTTTGCTGCTTTTTCAGCAATCAGTCGTGTTGTCGTTTCGGCGATATCAGTCACTTTGACGTGCTTGAGTGTTACCCCATATTGTTGTTGAAGTTCTTTATCAACCCATTGTAAATAACGATTGATTTCTTGACTGCCACCCCAAGCATGAAAATAAACGGTCTGTCCCTTTGCTTGCTGTTCAATTTGTTTCCATTCTTCGGCATGCGCCGTGACGCTAAAAGCTAATACGGTAATTCCTATTGTGCTGAGTAGCTTGTTCATAAAGTCATCCATCTATCATTATCAATAAGTTAAGGTGCTAAACATAGTAAAAGTATAGTCTTTAACTCACGTCCATTATCGAGTTTTTTTGATAATAGTTTCAATTAATTACTATTATTGTGACACAAAATATTTGTTCTTTTCGTACAGACCGGATTATGCCGAGAAAACTTTCTTAAGAGCGTGATTTTTCTGAGTAGTTTTTTAACCGCTAAAAAATTGTCGAGTATAAAGTTGAACGCATTACATTTTGTCGTGATTTGGTAATGGCAATAATTGTAAGAAGATAGGGAGCAGTGGTTTTAATGCTGAGGTAGGGGAATTCATTTTCACGCCATTAACATCATGAACTATTTATGCACAGAAGTTGCAATATACGACTTCTATGCATATTGATCTATTTAGTTATTGGCTGTCCGTATCGATAATTTTGCGCGAATAAATTCACTATGGTCAACATACAGTAGCTCTGCGGTTTTGCGGATTACTGCATCTTCTAACGGATCAATTTCACCGTCAGCATTAGCAACATCCCACATGGCTTTTATTAACTCATAGCGAGTTTCTTGGGTGAGTTCACGCAGCTGCGAGGTGAAGTCATAAAGGGAAGCGGATTGTTTAACGGTTTCTTTAGCCTGTTGGAGTAGAGCGGTTGTTTGCTCATCATCTAAATTTAATAGCCGCTTGGTAAGCTTGAAAGCCGCTTCACTTTCTTTTGGATCGATTTGGTGATCAGCGCCAGCGACTTCTTTCAGTAAGCAAGTGATGGCAAGGTTAGGATTTGTAGTCGTTCTTTTTCCTAAATCTTGTCCATCTAGAAGTTGTTTAAAAAGCGATGTTATGGCATTGAACATAGTAGAGCCCTTGGTTAAATCTTTTCTTTACAACATTAAATAATGGCGTTGAAACAATAATGCAAGGTTAAAGTAGTAATACAAGTAAGAAACCAAAACGTTTTTGCTTTGAAGTATTGTATTGGTCAATACCCGTCATTGGGATCTGGCGGGACACTTGGGGCTTCAAGTATTTCGATAACTTCTGAACTGGAATACTCATGGCCCATAAGAAAAAGCGCTAACATGGCATCGGCTTTTGACTTGTTATCCGCTTTTTCGGCGAGGATTTGCTCAAAACGTTGACGGATCATTGTAATTTCATGCTCAACAAAACCTCTAGCCTCATTTTCTCCTTCTCCCTCTTCGGGGGCGTTGTCGAACTCTAAAAATAACAAGTTGTTATCCAACTGAGTATCGATTAACCGTTCGGGCAGCCATACTTCGCCCATCACCAATTCTGGGTCTACGTTTTCAGGTAGAGAGTCTAAAATTTTTCTTAGTTCAGATACTTTCACAATTTAGTCATTTAAGAGATCATAGCCGCTATTGTAACGGCCATCTTAATATAAACATAAGGGATCCTGAGTTGATTGCTTAATATTTAAGTCATTAATGCAGGATTTCGTGAGAAAAGTAGTGATCAGAATGTATTTTACTCTAGGTGTCGCTCATCACTGGTCATCACAAGTTCTGAATTTATTGCAGCGATCAAAGGCTTACTATACATTTAATTGGCCAACTCAGTGGCGATTTGGTTTTGTAGAAGGTATGTCTTATATCGACAACATCACCTATATTGAGCAGTCAGAGATGGAAAAGAAAGGATATACGCAGAGTCACTTGCTCAACTATCTCGATTTTTCTTTTGATGTGAATATGGGGGATTTATTCGACAGTAGTGACTTCAAGCATGTCTGGTTTGGCTATTCCTTACATCACCGTTCGGCGATTTTTGAGAAATCTTCTCAATTTGGGCGCATAAAAGGTGGCAGTAACTACAACACCATTTATATACAGGTTGATTTCTAATGATAAAAGACGGCCACCAATTGGAGGCCATCTTTTTTAAACCAACCTTGTTTAACCAAATCCAGATTATAGCAATGCATAGCGCTCTATAAAATCATTACAGAGTAATTGCTTCCAGTTGCGATGTAGCACTTTTAATGCCATTCGCTGCATTCTCTTCTCCCATGTTCATACCCTCAGCGAAGACAAATTCAACATCTGTAATACCGATAAAGCCAAGGATAGTCTTCAAGTATGGGGTCACATTGTCTGTGGCTGAATCTTTATGGATACCACCACGAGAGGTGATCACAATTGCTTTTTTACCTTGAATTAAGCCTTGAACGCCTGACTCAGTGTATCGGAATGTGACACCCGCGCGAGCAATTAAATCGAACCAGTTTTTTAGTTGTGTTGGAATCGTGAAGTTATACATAGGTGCAGCAATCACTAACGTATCCGTAGCTTTAAGTTCATCAATCAGTTGGTTAGATATGGATACGATTCTTTGCTGTTCATCAGACCGATCTTCTGTTGAACGTAGTGCAGTTACTACAGCGAAATCCAATACAGGGAGAGGATTTGCTGCTAAATCACGAAGTGTAACTTGTTGTGGCTCAAATTTCGCTAAATAGGTGTCAAGCAGTTTGCTTGACTGAGAGTGATCACCAAGAATGCTAGATTTAAGAGCAAGAACGCGAGACATAATGTATTTCCTATAAGGTATCAATAACTGGATGAATACATCGTAGTCGATTTGAATTGTTAGATAAGTTGTCTGAATTGGTCAAGTCATTCTAAAAAATTGAATAAGGATAATATCATCGCACTGGCAAGGATTATGGTACAATCCGCGCAGTTTTATGTAATGAAAAGAATAGGAAACGCTTTGACCTCGTCACAGCCAAATCAAGAAAAACAGACCGCCGTCAAAACCAATAGTGCGGCGTCACTACGCAATGCATTAAGCGAATGCATGATGCGAGATAGGTTTCGTTTTAGCAAACGTATTACTGGTGCAAGTAAAATCAAAAATGAAAAAGCCAGAAACGCCGTCTTTGATGAAATCGCTTTAGATATCGCTCAATCAATGATGGTTGCTCAGCAGCGCGTTCAACATCGAGTGAAAATTGACTATCCAGATTTGCTTCCAGTGAGTCAAAAGCGTGATGATATCGCGCAGGCGATCGCTGAAAACCAGGTAGTCATTGTTGCTGGTGAAACTGGGTCGGGGAAAACGACGCAGTTACCTAAGATATGCGCTGAACTTGGGCGTGGTAAATATGGTTTGATTGGTCATACACAGCCACGTCGTCTTGCGGCTCGTTCTGTTGCGAATCGTATTGCTGAAGAGATGGAAACCGAGTTAGGCGATTTTGTCGGCTATAAAGTTCGTTTTAACGATCAAATCTCCGACAACACTCAGATCAAGTTGATGACAGACGGTATCTTACTGGCTGAGATTCAACACGACCGCTTTTTGAATCAATATGACACCATCATTATCGATGAAGCGCATGAACGTAGCCTCAATATCGATTTTATTTTGGGTTATCTCAAAGAGTTGTTGCCACGTCGACCAGACCTAAAAGTGGTGATCACTTCTGCGACGATTGATCCACAACGTTTTTCAAACCACTTTAGTGGCGCGCCGATTATCGAAGTTTCTGGGCGCACTTACCCTGTTGATACGCGCTACCGACCTCTATTTGGTGAGGATGATGCCGATCGCGATCAACTCGAAGGTATTTTTGAAGCGGTAGATGAACTTTGCGTAGAAGGTCTTGGCGATATACTGATCTTCATGAATGGTGAGCGTGAGATTCGTGATACCGCTGAAGCCTTAGGTAAGCGTAACTTACGTGATACCGAGATCGTGCCGCTTTACGCCCGTTTGTCAGCTGGCGAGCAAAATAAAATTTTCCAACCTCATACAGGTCGACGCATTGTACTCGCCACGAACGTAGCAGAAACGTCCTTGACCGTGCCGGGTATCAAGTATGTGATTGACCCAGGTACTGCACGTATTAGTCGATACAGTTATCGCACTAAAGTGCAACGTTTACCTATCGAGCCGATTTCACAAGCGAGTGCAAATCAGCGTAAGGGGCGTTGTGGACGTGTCGAAGAAGGTATTTGTATTCGTTTGTACTCGGAAGAGGATTTCCTGTCTCGTCCAGAATTTACCGATCCAGAAATTCTTCGCACTAACTTAGCGTCTGTTATTTTGCAAATGACAGCACTAGGACTTGGGGATATTGAAGCGTTTCCCTTTGTTGAAGCACCAGATAAGCGAAATATTTTAGATGGTGTGCGACTACTGGAAGAATTAGGGGCCATTGTTCCTGATTCAAAGAAAAAAGATCAAGATGCTAAAAAACGCTTAACCGATATGGGGCGAAAATTGGCGCGTTTACCTATCGACCCGCGTTTGGCTCGTATGGTTCTGGAGTCGACGCGTTTTGGTTGTGTAAAAGAGCTAATGGTGATTGCCTCTGCACTGTCGATTCAAGATCCGCGGGAAAGGCCATCCGATAAGCAGCAATCTTCTGATGATAAACATCGCCGCTTCTTTCATGAAGAGTCCGATTTTCTCACCTTAGTTAACTTGTGGGATTACATTCAAAAACAGCAGAAATCGCTCACTGGGAATCAATTTCGCAAACAGTGTAAACAAGACTACCTAAACTATTTACGTGTACGTGAATGGCAAGATGTCTATTTCCAAATCCATCAGTCAATGCGCGAAATGGATTATAAACTCAACGCTGAACCGGCTAATTACCAATGTGTTCATAGTGCGATTTTGGTTGGTTTGCTGTCTCATATCGGTATTAAAGATCAAGAAAAACACGAATATCAAGGTGCACGTAACGCACGTTTTAATATCTTTCCTGCATCGGGTTTATTTAAAAAACAACCCAAGTGGATCATGGTGGCTGAGCTAGTAGAAACCTCCAAGCTATGGGGGCGTATCGCTGCTAAAATCCAGCCAGAATGGATTGAGCCCCTAGCCAAGCACTTGATTAAACGTACTTACAGCGAACCGCATTGGTCGAAAAAGCAAGCTGCTGTCATGGCTTACGAAAAAGTGATGCTCTACGGTGTACCGATTGTTCCGAAGCGTTTAGTCAATTACAGCTCGATAGATGAACCTCTATGCCGTGAAATATTTATTCGCAGTGCGTTGGTCGAAGGTGATTGGGAAACAAAACACGCATTCTTCAAGCAAAATCGCAAGTTGCTGCTTGAAGTAGAAGAGCTAGAACACAAGTCACGTCGCCGCGATATTTTGGTCGATGACGAAGAACTGTTTGAATTTTACGATCAACGTGTTGGAACTGATGTCGTCTCTGGCCGTCATTTTGATGCATGGTGGAAAAAGGCGAGTAAAGAGACTCCGGAGCTGCTCAACTTTGAAAAAGAGATGCTATTCAAAGGTGATGCCAGCCATGTTACAGATTTAGATTATCCAAACTTTTGGCATCAGAATGGGATAAAGCTAAAAATAAGTTATCAGTTTGAACCAGGCATTGACAGTGACGGTGTCACCATTTACTTGCCATTACCAATATTAAACCAAATTGAACCGGCAGGGTTTGATTGGCAGATCCCGGGTTTGCGCCATGAGCTGGTGGTGAGTTTGATCAAATCGCTACCCAAAACGGTTCGTAAAAACTTTGTGCCTGCGCCTAATTATGCCGATGCCTTTTTAGCCCGTGTAACCCCTATGGAATTGCCGTTGTTAGACGCAATGGAAAAAGAGCTACGCCGCATGACTGGTGTCGAAGTCAAGCGTGAAGATTGGAATTTAGACCAAGTGCCTGATCATTTGAAGGTCACTTTCCGAGCTGTCGATCATCGAAACCGTAAGCTCAAAGAACATAAAGACTTACACGAATTGAAAGAAAGTTTGAAAGAAAAGGTTCAAGAGACACTTTCTCAAGTTGCCGATGATGATATTGAACAGCAAGGTTTGCATACTTGGAGCTTCGGTGAGTTGCCAAAAGTGTATCAACAAAAACGAGGTGGGTTTGAAGTCAAAGCTTACCCAGCCTTAGTTGATGCAAAAGATAGTGTGGAAATTAAGCTCTTTGAAACGGAACAAGAGCAAATCAGTGCCATGAAAGCAGGACAAAGACGTTTGATCTTGCTTAACGTCCCATCACCGATTAAATATTTACATGCGAATTTGCCCAATAAATCTAAACTGGGCCTATATTTTAATCCTTATGGTAAAGTTTTAGATTTGATTGATGACTGCATTGCATGTGGTATTGATAAATTATTAGAAGAGCGGGGCGGTTTAGTCTGGCAACCCGAGGAATTTGAAGCGCTAAAAGAGTATGTGCGTGCGGAATTGGGCGATACTGTAGTGAATATTGCTCAACAAGTTGAAACGATTCTGACAACGGCCTTCAACATTAACAAAAAGTTAAAAGGCAAAATCGATTTTACAATGGCGTTTGCTTTGTCTGACATAAAAGCACAAATCGAAGGGCTTCTTTTCAAAGGATTTGCCACTGAATGTGGTTGGAAACGTTTGCCTGATATTTTGCGATATTTACGTGCTGTAGAGCGACGGATGGAAAAATTGCCAGTTGATCCGAATAAAGATCGTCTGCACATGCTGAAAATTGAGTCAGTGCTCAATGATTACAAAGAACTACTCAACAAGATCCCACGTGGCATAGCAGTACAAGAAAACGTTAAAGAGATCCGTTGGATGATAGAAGAATTACGCGTTAGTTTGTTTGCTCAACAACTCGGAACACCTTATCCAGTTTCTGATAAGCGAATTAAGAACGCGATTGATGCCTGTTAGGTATAAAATTTGCATTGGATAAATGTATCTACTGTAATTTGACGCTATGTGGCAATGGAGTGCCGGTTTGACTCCGTTGCCAAACAATATGAAAAGGTTAATTATGAAAAAGACTTTACTAGCTCTTGCTCTGATTGGGGCATCTTCAACGGCTTTTGCTGATTCTTGGATCTACGGTGGTGCTTCTGTTGGCCAATCGGATTTAGACAGCGAAACTTCAACCTCATATAACATTCATGTAGGGACTGGTATTTTACCTTTCATTGGTATTGAAGGCGGCTACACTGATCACGGTAAATTTGAATATACGGGCGGTGACCTGAAAGCATCTTCAGTTTATTTTGCGGTTAAACCAAGCATTAACTTTGGTCCTCTGCAGGTTTACGCAAAAGGTGGTATTCACTCTTGGGATCTTACTGACAGTCGTGCGGCTTTCTCTGATGATGATGGCTTTGATTTTATGTACGGTGTGGGTGCGGACTACGCAGCATTTGGCCCAATCTCTCTTGGTGCTAACTACATCAACTATATAATGGATAAAAGAGACGTAGGCACTTTGTCTTTCACAGTATCGTTCAATTTCCTTTAAGTGCCATTAACCTAAGCTATTAGGTGATAGTCAAAACGCCAGTACTCAACGACTGGCGTTTTTGCTTTTCTAAACTAAGTGAATAAGCGAGCTTTGGGAAAATGGTGGCAGCTTTTTCTATATTTGGCGCTTTATCAATAATCTCAAGGGATTTAATGAACTCTTAAACTTATTTAGTCAAGGTTTTCAAAAAAATCGCTCTCTAAGTTTTCACCTTTATCATGTACCAGCGCAATGTATCCATTGGTGTACGACCAATTGCTACCTTAGCATTGCCAATTCGCTATCAAACTCGAGATCTTGAGCCTTTAATTCCGCCATTAATGGGATAATAAAACTGTTTTTAAGGTAATGGTTAAACCGTTCTACTTTTCCCTTGGTCTGTGCTTGATAAGGGCGACATGCTGACAATTTAAAGCCATAATCTTTGGACATTTCAAGCATTGCAGGATGATATCGGTGCTGACCATCAACATAAGCATCACGTTCAATGATCAACGCTTTAGCGTTATCGCACAATACTTGCTGCGAGACTCCGCCAAAATAATCAAACGCTTCTTTCAAACTCTGCTGTCAGGCTTCTGCACGCTCGTGATCAAAAAACTTAACGTAGCAAGATCGAGAATAGCCCAGTGTTGCAACAAACGCTTTCAACGACTGCTTTCCTCTGCGAATGATGGTGAAGTTGATTTGCATCTGTTGTCCTGGTTGTGTTTCAAGTCGTATGACAGGCTCAGGCGTGCTTTGTTTGAATTTAGCAAGATAACTGCGCAGCATAGAAACGCCAATTTTTGTATTGGTGGTGACAGCGAGAGAGCTATTCCCGCTAATACTGAAAGATCTAGCGAGTCTGTCTTGACATAGGAGCGTCAATGCGGCGATGGAGCGCTTCTTTAGAAGCTTGAAAACAGAATGGGTTCCAACGGCAGGTTATCGTACTTTTGCAGAGGCTCACAAGAGATCATCCGATACATTATTGGATATTACAGCCAGCTCAGGTTACATCAGTATAACGGTGGGAACGCCCAATGAATCTGAACGCTTGTACTGGGAAAACTCTAAAACCGTGGCCAATTTTAGTTGACCACTACAGAAGTAAGCTTCGTATAGTTTTCGATAACTTGTGTCTCAGTAATCTCTATTTCAACTAACGAGGTAGAGAGACCAAGCTCATTCAGTAAAACTATTAACTGCTCAGCATGAGCAATATTTATAAGTTGTTTGTAGTGGTAATTAATAGAAATACCGATATCATGTTAAAACATGAGAACGTGTCCAAAATAAACAATAATTAATTGCTTTATTAACTATTTTACTTGTCATTTCTTATAGAAAGCCAAATGACTGAACTTTATTTAAAAACTGATTTAGAGCGATAACACGCGAATGATAACCCACCTTGCTAATACTTCACATCTGACCACTTTCTCAGTGTCGAGAGACATAATTGGTTGGAAGTAGGGTTAGAGGTTATTGTTCCGTAAAGCTGTTTCTATATTTTCTTTTGGAGATTATCATTCAACCTCGCACTAATTTCATTAAAAATGACGAAATTTATAAAAAGTTCAATAAATAATCAAGATGAAATTAAACCTATATAAAACAAATCATTAATATGAAAAATAAAGACAAATTATTAATAAATATTAATAATTGTGTAAAAATATTAAAAAAATAGTATTTGAATATTTCATCAATAACGATTATTTTTCCCAGACTTAAAACACAGGAGGAAAAATAATGAAAAAAACTAACATACTTATAGGTCTTATTTTGGTGATGCCTAATTTAGCTAGTGCTGAAATTGATTATTTCAATAATCTTAGTTTTGGATTTCAATTAGGGGAAAATAATGGCCTAGAACAATATTTAGGTCCATCATATGTTGAAAAAGGTCGACAAGGCCTTGCTGGTGGATATGCGTCGTTAAGTACAACATTCAATAGCAACATCTTTTTTGAAGCCGAATTTACAGGAATGAGTACTGGCAAAACTCAATATCGAGATCATTATGCAGGACTTGGTATTTACGGTTATGCAAATGGTGCTTTACCATTTTTGTCTTTTGGTATAAACCGCATTGATGTTGAACGTGGGAGCGGGAAATTTAATGAGTATAGTCCCTCTGCCCATATTGGAGTTAAGTTTATTCCTATCAGCTTCTTAACATTGACTCCTAGTTATAGATACTCTCATGTTGATAAAGATCCGATGAATAAATTCTCTTTGACGAGTGAAATCAATTTTACAGATCACTTCGCTCTAGAGCTCGGTGCCAGCTATAAAACTTATCGAGAATCAGAACAGTGGTCAGGTATTTCTGGCTTAAAATTCTATTTCTAAATAAACCAAACAAATACTATACATAGGGAAATCATTTCCACATTGAACAAAAGCTGTTCAATGTGGTGCCCTACAAGCATGGAGAAAAAATATGAAAAAAATAATGCTACTTCTACTTATTAGTATGTCATCGCAAGCGGGAGTTAGATTGATTGGAGAGCCCACTCCTCTTTATGAATCCCTTATCAAAGAACAATCAAAAAAAAATGATGATGAAATCAATAATGGTGATGTTTACTACATTAATCTTGCCAGTATGTCTTTAATAGAGGCAAAGCAATCTAGGAAGTTAATTAAAGAAAAGCACACGACTGTGATTGATATGACCGAAGTGCATTCAGAATCAGAGCGTATAAACTTTAGCTCAAAAATTATCGGATTAGGTGTTGATACTCCAGTTGTTGTTTTTGGTGAAATTAAAGGTGAACAAGCCATTAACGTGGTAAATGCAAACATTACAGATATCAACGGCAACGATATTCACAATGAAGACGTAATGTTAGAAAGTCTTACTTCTTCATTGATTCACGTTTTGGACCGTTTTAATGGAGATAAGTAATAATGAATTTAATTAAATGCGCTACTCCATTTCTAGGATTGATGTCTGTCTCAGCCTTCTCAGAAGATTTTCTTCCGATAGTAGAAATTCCATTGTACATCACCAGTCAAAATATTACGTGTGAGTTATTTACTGGGGATGAATATGATCGATGGTCCAATAAAACACGTGATTGGTGTGACGCTGATGCATCTATTGATGTGCGAGTTAATATGTCCCTGATGCGTTCGATTCGCTCATCAACAAAACAAGGTGGATTCACCCCTGACGCTAAATTTGCGCGCTTTACTGTCGATAACAAAGGTCATGGGGCAGGAATTCATCTAGTTGATGACTTGAAGCAAGAATACGCTAATTTCCGAACATGGACTGATAGGAATGAGGTTATTGGCCCCTTTGCAACAAGTTATAATGTTTGGGTAAAGCCAAGTAGTGGTTATATGCCTAAAATCGTAAAAAACTATCCAGACAATAAAAACAGGAGCTTTCAACATCGAGAAACCTGTGGTTTTACTATCGGTGTGGATGCTAAGAAAAGCCTGGAGTTTAGTAAAGATGGGCCTAAAGGAGGAGTCGACTTTGGAACATCTTTTGGCTATCAGCAATCAAAAACGCTAGTATTCGACACTCAAGAATATGAAATTGTCAACCGTTCTTCACTACATGATTTTTCTCTTTCTTTCCAACGAACCTTTGGTATCTGTGATGCGCTAACGCGTAGAGAGGCATCGACTGGTTGTTACTTCAGTGGTCCTATTTGGTCAACTGCTTGGGTTTTTGATAAGAATAAATTCAATCCGATTGCATTCGCCAACTTTAAACCAAACTATGATGTTATTTATGAAGCTCCTGTTAATGAGCAAGGACAAACCCATTTTGAGATCGGAGCTGGTGTGGATTACTCCATTTACACTGGAAGAGTACAGTACGGTGTATTCGCTGCCTTTCATGTTACGCATGAAGAAAGACAAGGGTCACATAACATCAGTTCCACCTTTATTGTTGACTGGAGCCACCCTATATTTCTGCCAGAAAAGCACGTAATACTTCAATCTCTCGCTCACGCGAATCAGTGTTTAACGGCCGATGAAACAAGTAATCATGTATTCGGAAGTGAATGCGATAACGAATTAACACAAGTGTGGGGATATGATAAAGAACAGCGATATGTTAATAGGCAAAACCCTAATACATGCTTATCTATTAATAATGACAAACAGGTCATTACGGAACCATGTAGCTCTAGTCTCGCCCAAAAATGGCAGTGGAAAAAAGATCAATTAATCAGTTTCTTACCAGATAGAGAGAATGTGTGGGCACTTGATCCTGACGCTATTGGCCAAGTGATTAATATTAGTGACGGCCAGCATGCTAAAAGAGGGTGGCTAGAGCAACAAATCAATTTAAATTTGTAGCGTCAGCTTGTGGTTACTATTTATAAATAGCCACAAAGACTAGTTTAAGAGAGCACTAAGTTTATCACTTAAGTCGCTCTCATTATTTTTGGTCTACTGGAACGTTATATGTACTTAAATTAGATGCTTTGTATGGTGATGTATGTCCAAGCCACCATGTCGATAGGAGTTGGCACTATTATAAAATAATAGTGCCATTCAGTGGTAATTATATAAGCATTAAGCAAAGCCTCATCGTAGAAAAATACTGTTATAGAGAACCTAGCAATGTCGATCTGTATATTTTAAATTGACCATCATGTGATTGAACAGATGATAGATTCTCTACGATTGATAAAGCCTATGGCTTAGTTATCTGGAAAGACAATAGATCTATATTTAGGTTGTTCATCGTCATCAAGATCTTCAGGGAAGATTATAGGCTTAGATTTTGATCGTTCTTTTGGCGATGAATCTTTATCTTCTATTCGGCTCTGGATATCTGCCACCGTTTCCATAATCCATTCATAGGCTCCCTCACGGCCTAAACCTTCATAATAAGTGGCTGCGTTATAAGGTGCGGAATAAGCATTTGCAACAAAACTTGCTACACCATAAATTTTACCATCAAAAATGAGAGGGCCTCCGCTATCACCTTTTGTGCTACTGTATTTTGTTACGTAGCCACTACTTTCATCTAATTCATAATCTGGATGAGAAGGCGGTAAAGGAGGGTTTTCAACACTAATCGTGTATGGTGTTGCGTGTGCTAAATTTTGGGATTGTATTTTTTTGAATGCCCACTCAAAATAACGACACCTTGCTTCATCATGTTCTATGCTTGGTTGGTTATAATAGATATTGGAATAATAAGGAGAGGTAGGACATCCTGAGAAATGCACCTCAGTATAATAAGCTTTAGAGTTCTCTTTGGCCGCAACTTTTGCCGGTATCGGCATTTTTTTTAATTGACCAGAAGAATATCCTAGTGGGTAGACTTCCGCACCTAGGGGGATATCGTCTGATGCAATGGGAAGAAATTCGATGCCTTCTGGTGTACTCTCAAGCTCTAAAATAGCAATATCATAGTCGTTAAGTTGATCAATGGCATAAGATTTCACCACTTTTTTTACTTCACCATTAATCGTGCCATTTTTATTTTTAGAATAAAAGAAGTGAGCATTCAAATTATCGAAGGCACAATGTTGAGCGGTTAGGACTGTGTTTGGAGCAATGAGAGCGCCACTACATACGATCCCTCGACGCTCTAAATAAACCATATAAGGCGCATCTTGAGGAGCGATTTCAATACCATTATAGACGGCGTGAGCTTGAAAAGAAGACATCGATGCAATAGCAGCAATTGGGATAAAACAAGGTAGAATTTGTTTTTTTTTCATAATAATTTCTTTTATTAAGTTGTTAATGAAAAGTCATAGATAATGGATATGACTGGGTTATTTTTATTCCATTTAGTGGAATAATTTACGTAAATATTATAGAAATGAACGCCTTGTTCTTGATATTCTTGTAAATATTTATTTAGGGTGTTTTGCGCTCTGAATTTTAATATAAATCAAGTAAAAAACAATAATAAGAATTATATTGATTACAATAAAATGAGTGAAGATCACAAGTGGCGATTATTAATTGTTTTTTTTGTATATATTTTAAACTTTTTAATAGATTGTTTTATTGGTTGTGACTCCAACATGGCTTTGTTGCTTAAATCGATGGAACTAAATCAAGAAGCTACGATCTGATCGGCTACACCCATTAATCGTCGTAGCCTCATGCCTAAACCTCGTTACAAAACAACTAACTGGACGCAGTACAACAAAGCCTTAATAAACCGTGGTTCTCTGACCTTTTGGATTGATGAGGAAGCGATAGCAGAGTGGAAGCAAAACAAACAAGGCAAGCGCGGCAGACCTCGCCAATTCAGCGACTTAGCCATTACTACTGCACTGATGGTGAAACGTATTTTCTCTATGCCGTTGAGAGCACTGCAAGGGTTTCTAGATTCGGTATTTAAGCTGGCTAACATCCCGCTAGTTTGTCCGCACTACACCTGTATAAGCCGTCGAGCCAAGGAAGTTGAGATTTCATTTAAAACCAAAACCAGAGGTGCGATACAACACCTCGCCAGTGGTGCCACTGGCCTCAAGGTTTATGGCGAAGGTGAATGGAAGGTTAAGAAGCATGGTACTGACGGGAAGCGTAGGGTTTGGCGTAAGCTGCATATCGCAGTAGATACTAGCACCCACGAAATAGTCGCAGCAGAGCTGAGATTATCTAACATAACCGATGCCGAAGTACTTCCCAACTTGCTTAAGCAGACACGTTGTAAAATCATTGAGATATCAGACGATGGTGCTTATGACACAAGGAATTGCCATGATGCCATACGGATAAAGTAAGCTGTTGCGCTCATCCCGCCAAGAGAGGGAGCAGCCTTCTGGGAACAAGGGCATCCTCGTAACTTAGCGGTAGGTTGCCAAAAGCTCTACGGCTCCAACAAGAAGTGGAAAAAGCGGTATGGCTATCATAAGCGCTCGCTATCAGAGACAGCAATGTACCGAGTGAAACAGTTGTTAGGTGGGAAATTAAGCCTGAGGGACTACAACGCTCAAGTTGGTGAGACTTACGCTATGATCAAAGCGCTGAACAAGCTTACAGGGCTAGGTATGCCTGAAACTCAGTATGTTGTTTAAGAACTGAACAACATGGGGCTACCATGTCTTCTCATCGAATTAAGCAACAAAGCCGTTGTTTATTGGTAAATAGGAACAGTGCGCCCGTGCCGAGCGGCAAATCGGTTTCGGACTCGATAATCGCCGCCAGGCCATTGATAGACTTTCTAAAATCCACGAACTCCCGATACAGGTAAACATTCGGGGCGATCAACATTCGTTTCATGACAGTGCTCCGATTAACTCTGCCAGATACGAGGCGGGTGTACCCTGTGGAATGCTGAGTTCAGCGTCATGAATAAATAATATCATGTTGGCGACGGGTGTTTGAGTTAATTGGTAGCGAGTCGTTTTTTCGATAACTTCTGCTTTAACAAAACCACCGATATTGGTTGATTTCATGGTTTGTAACTGCTGGCGTTTGGCATAAAAGGTAGACAGACTTAACCCGTTACGCTCACAGAAGACACGCTGGGATAAGTGACTGGATTCGTATTGCTCGAACAAGCTTTTCCATTCTTGGTCGGTATGTCGTTTTGCCATTTCAGATCTCCTTATGGTTGGAGATTTGATCGTATAGCGTGCTGAGGTTGATTAGAATGCGGTGTTTATGATGCGCTTACATAACAAACACTTCATACACTAATAAATTTACAGTGCATTATTTTAATTGTTTGTTTTTATGAAAAAAAATGTGGCACCTTATTTGCTCTATAGAACTCGATTACTTATTTTAAATTGAGGTGCTTATGGAATTTTTAAGCTGGTTCATGGGATTAGGCTCGATAGTCGTACTCCCGATTTTGATTTTTATATTTGGTCTTATTCTTGGCACAAAACCAGGTAAAGCTGTTATGTCAGCATTAACGGTTGGTATTGGTTTTGTTGGCCTTAACTTAGTCATTGGATTACTTGGTGATAGCTTGGGTCCTGCTGCTCAACAAATGGTTGAACGCATGGGACTAAGTCTTTCTGTAATTGATGTTGGCTGGCCTGCTGCTGCTGCTATTTCCTACGGGACAGCATTAGGTGGTTTATCTATTCCTATTGCGCTAGCCATCAATATGGCTCTTATTGTATTAGGATTAACTCGTACTTTAAATGTCGACTTATGGAATATTTGGCATGCTGCGTTTATTTCATCTCTGATTTATGCATTAACAAATGACATGGCTATAAGCATTGCTGCAACTAGTGTTTATGTCATGATGATTCTCTTGTTCGGAGATATTCTTGGTCGCGTTGTAAATCGATTCTACGGTTTTCCTAACATCACATTTCCTCATGGTACTGCAGCTCCAGGCTTCATATTTGCTTTGCCATTTAACTGGATCTTCGACCGTATTCCTTATCTGAAAGACTGGAAAGCCGATCCAGAGACTATCCAGAAGAAATTTGGGATATTTGGTCAGTCAACTGTTATTGGTGCTCTCATTGGTTTAGGTATTGGATTACTGGCTGGTTATGATACTGCTGCACTTGGGCAGTTAGCTGTCAAAATGGCTGCAGTAATGATGTTGATGCCCAGAATGGTTGCTCTGTTAATGGAAGGTTTAACACCAATCTCAGAGTCTGCGAATAAGTTTGTAAAAAAACGTTTTCCAAATCGTGAATTGTACATAGGTATGGATGCTGCGCTATCAGTTGGACACCCAGCAGTTCTGTCTTCGTCACTATTGCTTGTACCTATTACTATTTTCCTCTCTGTAATTTTACCTGGCAATACAACATTACCATTTGGTGATTTAGCAACTATTCCGTTTTTAGTTTGCTTAATGGCTGCTGTATTTAACGGAAATATTATTCGCACAGTTATAGCTGGATCTTTATATATGATCACTATCTTATATATCACTTCATGGGTTGCTCCACTTGTTACATTAGCAGCCACAGCGGCTAATTTCGATTTACAAGGTAATACATCTATTACAGCTCTAGCTGAGGGGGGGCTCTGGACGACCTCAGGGCGGGAGCATACTTTGATGGATTTATAACCCAAAGAAGACTCTAGCCCGATAATCATCGTTCCATCCCGCTTTTTTCAACTTCACTTTTTGGCTTGGCGCACCACAATCACATTGCTTGAGCATATTCATTACAAAGCGTCTGAACAGCGCTATGTTCTCGACGGCACCATCTAAAGTAATCCGAGAGTTATCCTCTTTAAAAACAATATCTAACACGTAGTGCTGACTGTTTTCAATTCGCCAGTGTTGGCGAATATAATGGCCAAGCAATTTGTGATTCGGCGACATGGAGCTTATGTAGTAAGACGTATCTACAGTACCTTTACCGTTTATCACTCGGTGGCGTTCCACTGCTATGATGCTTCTTA